>JBATTM010000529.1:0-18677 GCA_049670545.1 Polyangiales bacterium | reverse complement strand
GAGATCAGGAAACCGACGCCAACCAACCGCAGATGGGTCGAGAAGGCCTCTGCCACCTGCCGGAGGGTCAGCCCGATGAGGGCCGTAATCAGTGTGGCGATGACGATCGCGGCGACCATGCGGCCTTCCTCGGTGCTGCCAAGGCGACTCGGCCGCCGGAGGGACAGCAGGACTTCCTGCAACAAGGCGCTCACGTCGCGCCGGAGAAGGATGACCGTCGCGAGGAGGGTGCCAAGATGCAGGAGGACGGTGAGGGCCAACGAGTTCTCGTGGATCCCGAAAAAGGCCGCTCCCACGGCGATGTGCCCACTGCTCGATACGGGAAGGAACTCCGTCAGGCCTTGGACCGCGCCCAGTGCGGCAGCGGTGATCGCGTCGATCCCTTCGGACAAAGTGCAAGGCCATAGCGGTTCGAGTCCTCCGCTGCAACCGGTGGGGCGGTCCGGTCCGGACGCGGTCGCGATGGCTGTTTGCGCCTGGTTCGGCTAGGATTCGCCGGGCCTTATGCGAGAGACTTGGAACGCGGCACGGGTCGGCTTGATGGTCGTGGTCGGGCTGGTCGTGACCGTGGCCGTCTACCGCTACGTCGACGAGCGCGCCTCGACTGACTCGAGCTACGGGGTCTACGCCTACTTCGACGACGTGCAGGGGTTGATCGCGAAGTCGCGGATCCTGGTGGCTGGCATTCCCGTGGGGTACATCGAAGGCATCAAACTGGACGGAGACCGTGCCAGGGTCGACATGCGCATCGCGGGGAAGGTCCCAATCTACGAGAACGCAAAGGTCACCATGCGAAGCCTCTCGCTCCTCGGCGAGCGAGTGCTGGCGATCACGCCTGGCAGCCCCGACCTTCCGCGGATTCCCGACGGCGGTGAGATCCGTGTCGCGTCGGAGGGAGTCCAGACCGATGACATCCTGGTGACGGTCAACGACATCGCCCAGAGCGTTCGGCGGATCACCAAGCAGATGGAGCGGGCATTCGGCACCGACGAGGCGGGAGAGCGCATGGAGAGTGCGCTTCGCAATCTGAGCGACGCGCTCGAGAACATCAAGGCCGTGACCGACCAAGCTGGGCCACGCATCGTTCGCATCATGGAAAACGTCGAGATGGCGACCGGCGATCTCAACGACATCATCCACCGTCGGAAGGACGACATCGATCGTGGAGTCGCGGAGGTCGACGATACGATCGCGTCGATTCACCGCGCCGCCGATCAACTCAACCTCGTCCTCGAGGACGTGAAAGTGGTGTCCGCGCGAACCGCCGCTGGGGAAGGCACGATCGGGCGGCTCACGCAGGACGAGGCGCTCATCGACGAGGTCGAGGGCGTCGCGGAAGGCCTGAACAACTTCGTCGGCGGGCTGAACCGCCTCCGTACGATCGTCGAGCTTCGGAGCGAGTACTACATGCTCTCGAACGCCTTCAAGACCTACTTCTCGCTCTATCTCAAGCCTCGCGAGGGCCGTTACTTCCTGTTTCAGGTCATTGACGATCCTCGGGGCACGATTTCGGTGAGCGACACCATCATTCGGCAAAGCCCGCCGCCTCTCTTCGAGCCCAACGAGTTTCGCCGCACGGAGATCAGCCGGACCAATCGCCTCAAATTCTCTGCAGAGCTCGGCAAGACCATCTCGTTTGCGACGTTTCGATTCGGCATCATCGAATCGACGGGCGGCCTCGGGATGGATGTGAACTTGCTCGACGATCGCCTGGAATTCACGCTCGACGTCTTCGACATCGGAAGGTTCGCATTCCCACGCGTCCGCGTTCGTGCCACCTACGAGCTGCTTCGCCACTTCTCCATCCTCGCGGGCATCGACAACATCATCAATGGCGGGCGTGACTACTTCTTCGGGCTTCAGTTGCGATTCGACGACGAGGATCTCAAACCACTCAGTCCTCACGGGGCCGTCGCGTTGTGAACCGAGTGCTACGGGGCGCCGGTGCCGTTGCTTCATCACCGCTCGGCTTCCTGAGCGGGCTGTCCTACGCGTTCCGGGGGATGCGGTTCGTGTACATCGATCACCTCTCGCTGGCGCGTCTTTGGGTCGTGCCTATCGTCATCACGGGGATCGCGATCGTCGGGGTGTTCTACGGCACCGCCAACCTGTATGACGACGCCAGCGAACTCGTGTGGTCGTGGATGCCGCCGAGTTGGAGCGAGGCGACGGGTTGGGTGGCGACACTCATCGGCATTCTTCACTGGTTTATTGAGTTGGTTCTCGGGCTTCTATTGGTGGTCATCGGTCTGGTTCTCGTGGTCGTGTTATCGAGCATCGTGGCCGCGCCCTTCAACGACGCGCTGAGCGAGGCAGTAGAGGCGATGGTCACGGGCCACGAGCCACCCCCGTTTTCGTTCCGACGCATGATCGGAGACGTCGTGCGCACGGTGCGGCTCGAGACACTCAAGGTGACCCTCTACAGCATCGTCGTCGGGCCCATGTTCCTGATTTCGATTTTCGTCCCAGGTGTCGGTGCAGTGGTGTCGGTGGTCGCGTTCACCCTCACGGCGATCTACCTCGGCGTGGACTACGTGGACTGGCCGGCCGCGCGGCGTGGTTGGTCGGTCTCCGACCGGGTCGCGTTCGCGCGCAGAAAGCTGCCCGCCGTCGCCGGGTTCGGTTCTGGGGTTTGGGTGCTTCTCTTCGTTCCCCTGGTGAACCTGCTCTTCATGCCCGCTGCCGTCGCGGGCGGGACGCTGCTCTTCCTTGCGCTCGAACCACCGCCGGACCGGGACCGCAACACTCCCTGAAGCCCCTTTTTTGGGGGCAAGCGGCACAAGTTTTGGTGCGATTCGCCTGGATGCTACCCTCAAAAGCAGGGGTTTTCATATGCGAAGTTCATCTCTTGCGGCGTTCTCTGTGGCGACCGCCATGGTCCTTGGAACCGGCGTCTACGCTGACACGGGAAACGCGAGTAGTCGCACATCGAGCGCGCTCGAAGATTCCATGGGGGAGATCCAGTGGGGCTGGTCGCCCAAGCAGGTGTACAAGCACCTGAAGAAGGAAATCGAGCAGGCGTACCAGGAGCCCATCTCGAAGACGACCGACGCGATTCAGGAAGACCGCCTGCGCTACAAGATGACCGAGGAGACAAGGCAGATCCGCGACTCGTACTTCGAGTTCGATGGCACGCCGAGCGCATACGACTCGGGCTATCTGAAGGGCGAATTTAGCCAGAATAACGGCGAATCGCTTCTCTGGGTGCGCACAAAGAACACCCAGGATTTTTTCTTTTTCATCAACGACAAGCTCTGGAAACGCTACCGCGCGTTCGACACGTCGGTGTTCGAGGGTGCGACGTTCTCCGAATTCGGGGGCGCGCTGCAGAAGCGATACGGCAAGGCGAAAAAGAAGAACGGTGTCCTGACGCAGGGGACAGCGCCGACGCAATGGTACGAGTGGAAAGAGTCGAAGGTCCAGGCTCGTGCCGTCGACAACAACGAGTTCTACGGGTTCTACTGCCTCGTTCTCGAGGACCCCAAAGTGGCGTCGAGAATCGACAAGCTTCGAAAAAACAAGCCTGCGGAGGCCGAGGCAGGTGGGTCTCTGGTCGATCTCGTGGCCGAGGAGAACGGCAGCGACCAGCACGCCGACATCGCCGACCGAATCACGGGTGAGATTCGACGCCACGATGAGCCGTCCGTCGAAGGCGACAAGTAGGCGTCGACGTAGGTAGGGGTAGGATTTACACCGCCCCCGCTCGTTCGCTACGTTGATCGTTCCTCGGAAGGAACTGATTGCGCTTTCGTCTACGATTTCTGCTGCAGGAATTCGATCTGGATCGAGACGTGGTGGTTCTCGGACGCGGGCCGTCGTGCTGCGTCACGATCGATGACCCGATGATGTCGCGCGAGCACGCGAAGCTCGACTTGAGCGGCCCCGAGCCCGTCATCGAGGATCTTCATAGTCGGAACGGGACGGTGCTGAACGGAAGGCCCCTCATCGGTGAGGCCACGCTCCAGGATGGGGACCGGATCCGGATCGGGACCCAGGAGCTGGTCTTTCTCGCGCTCGGCCGTGAGGACCGCGTCCAACGCACCACCGGTGCGCTGACCTTCTGCCCGGCCTGCGCCATTCCGTTTCCGCGCACGAGCGCGTCCTGCCCGCACTGTGGTGCGGTGCCCGAGGGCGCTGCGGTGACGACTGCGGTGCGCGGTGTCGCGGAGACTGGGTGGACATTCCATCTTCTCTCCCAGGTGGTCGATCGTGCCCTGAGCCAGAACCGCCTTGCGGACGCTGAGAAGATGATGTCGCGCGGCGTCTCCGAGCTCGAAGATCAACTGGATGAGGGCACGGATGTGGAGCCAAACCGCATCCTGCAGCTCGCGGAATGCGCGGCCCGGCTCGGATGCGCACTCAAGACCGTGCGCTGGATCGACGTGAGTGCCAGGCTCCACGAACGCGTGTTCGAGGCTCCGTCGGATGAGTTGTTGGCCCTCTTGGTTGCGCTCGACGGCGAACCCGCCCTGGCGGACGCGCTTCGACGTTTGCGAAACGCGCCGGACGGTCACGTCGACCGACCGAGTCAACGGGCCATCTAGCGTTCATCGGGTCCGGCGAGCGGTCCTGGTGCGCTAGTGCGCGGCGACGACCTGCTCGAGGCCCTCGAGGCGTCGAAGCAAGAATCGCTCGGAAGCGCCGTAGTCCGAAGACTGCCCTTGGATTGTCGAAAGGTAGTTTCGAAGGTGCTGGGGCTTCGAGTAGTTGGTCGTTCGGACGAGACGGTGAAGCGCTTCGATCGTCTCCGCGCTCATCAGACGACCCGTGGCGGCGTGGATCCGGAAGACCCAGTCGATCCATTTCGTATCGTTGAGCCCCTTCGAGAGTTGAAGCGCGTAGCTCGTGGCTCCGTTGAAAAGGGCATCCGGCTCGTCCTTGTCGGAGTCGCTGAGGGGTCGGTTCTGCAGTGCACGTTCGAGAAGGCTCTCGAGATGCGGCATGAGCATTCGCTCTGCCTCTTCGAACCGGCCCATCGCGATTGCCTTGCTCGCAATGCCAGCGATGACATCGAGGGCACGGGCCGTCCGGGTGTCCTCTGCGCCCCACGCATGCGATGACGAATCGACGGTACTGCCTTCGGTCAACGTTTTGCCGCCACCGGAGTTCAGTCGTTTGCCGCATTCGCCACAGCGTCGCTTGGCGGTCCCGTTGACCGCGCCGCACGAGTCGCAGACGACGTATCCGGCGGTCTCCCGAGGGCCTTCTTTCAACTTCGTTGCGTCGATGAGGACGAGTTCCTGGGAACCGATGTACACACGGTCCATGTGCGCAATGCGACGCGGAGCCGTGATGCGCACGCCGTTGACCGCGACGCCGTTACGGCTGCCAAGGTCTTCCACGACCACGCTCTCCGGCCCCACGTGGATCACCGCATGGCGTCGAGAGACGAGACCGTCCGCCAACGCAAGGTTGCAGGACGAGCTCCGACCAATGGCAAATTCCCCGAGAGGCATCTCGAGATTGGTCGACTGATATCGCAATCGAAAACGTGGCACCCCAGGCACTAGCGTAGCATCCGGAAGGGGCGCTCGTCGAATCTCTCGCGCGTGAAAACCCCTGATACCAAAGCGGAATTCCGGCAGTTAGAACGAGGCGATCTCGTCGAGTCCCGCCACCGCGCCGAGTCCCGTCTCGAGGGCGCCTTGGGTCTCGAGTGTCGCGTTCATCAGTCGAGAAAGCTCCGTCAGGTCACGGCGATAGGCCGAGAAGGCGTTCTGGCGCTGCCCTAGGACGCCCTCCGACTGCTCGGGGTTCGTCAGGATCACGTAGTTGCTCGCGTTCTGCCGAAGGTCTTGCCCCATGAAGATTTGCTTCTCGAATGGACGGGCGTTTCGCGTGGTTCTGACCTTGAGCGTGGTCGTCGCCGCGCTGACCGTCTCCGGCATGTCGACGTAGACGAGGCCACAACGGAACCCGCCTTCACCGAGGGTAAGCACGCATCCGGTCGGTGCGGTCGAGATCGCGGTCTCGTCTTGTGCGGCCTCGTTCAGTTCCGCGCGGCGTGCTTCTGGCAGAACGCGCCCAGCGAGTTTGTCGAATCCCGCCCAAAGCTCGTCCACCTGGCGAGCGTAGAGGAACAATGAGTTGACCGTTTCGCGGCTGAACTTCGTGTAGCGCAAGCCGGCGAAATCGGCAGCGGTGAATGGTGTCGACAACGCCCGAAGCTTCTCGATCGCTTGGTAGTCGACCGAGGGGCCTTCGCCGGGCCGAGATTTCGCGGCGGTCACGGCTTGGTCGAGCAGACGCTTTGCCTCCGTGACTTCGTCGGCGGCAATGCGCACACCTTCGTAGACGGCCTTCCCGTCGCGTACGGCTTGGTTGTACTCTCGACGACTCGTCGTGACGGCAGTCGACAAGACGCCGAGCAAGAGTCCGACGAAGGCAGCGGCGCCACCGGTCATGAGCATCAATTTTCTTGTGCGCCGGCCCCGTCCCTCGTGCGCGGTGGCGACAGCCTCCTCGTCGACGACGATGCGAACTTCCTTCTGTGTCGCGGGCCCGGTCGCCCCTGTCGCGCCAAAGGGGCCGGCTTGCTTGGCAGCTCGACCTCCGACGAATCCAGGTGGCGGTGCGACGCCACCGAGTGTGGGTGGTGGTGGCGCGACACCCCCCTCGCCAGCCTCGGGAGGTGGCGGTTGTGCGGTGGTCCTGCCTAGGCGTTCGCGGATATCGCGGACTTTTTTGGGTTTTTGTAGTTCGTCTGACATTTCAGCCTATCCAAATTTATCCGGTCTAGGCCGATCGTGTCAAGGAACGGCACCTTATTCTCCATGCCTGATAGGCTTTTCGTCGCCCCATGATTCCACCGCCGGTCGAAGAGCGCCGATTCGTGTCCCACGATGGTACCGAAATCGCTTACCAATCCGTGGGTCAGGGGCGGCCCATCCTGCTGTGCAATGGCCTCGCAGGGAGCTGGAAGGCCTGGAGTCACCAGATTCAGTACTTCCGCGACCGCTACCGCCTTCTCAGCTGGGACTACCGGGGCCTCTACGCCTCCGGGCGACCCACCGACCCTCGCGCAATGGGGATGCAGGTACACGCAGCCGATGCCCTCGCTCTGATGCGGGAGGAGGGCGTCGAGAGAGCCGCGCTGGTCGGATGGTCGATGGGAGCGCAAGTGGCACTCGAGATGTTTCGCTCGGATCCCGCCAAGGTCGCTTCTCTCGCGCTGATCAATGGGCTCGCGGGGCGTCCCTGGGACTACGTCTTCAACCTAAATGTCGCGGGCCGCCTGCTGCCTCCGTTTCTTCGAGGCCTTCGCACGGTGCCGCGGCTCATCGAATCCCTGATCGCCCAAGCATCGCGGTTCCCCGATGTGGGCGAATGGATCAAGCGCGTTGGCCTCGCGTCTCGGTCGATGGACGAAGCGCTCTTCGCGGCGCTCGTAGATGACGTTCGGACCTTGGACATGGAGACGTACATCGTGCTGCTCGAACGTCTCGGTGAACACGATGCCTGGGATCTGCTTCCGCAGATCGACGTCCCCACACTCTTGATTACGGGCGCGCGCGACGCGTTCACACCGCGGGCGGCGGCGGAGAGAATGGTTCGCCGAATTCGTGGTTCGGAGCTGATGGTAATTCCGGGTGCAACCCACTACGCGACCTTCGAGCAACCGGAGATGATCAACCTTCGTCTCGAAAAGTTCTTTCGAGAACGCGGCTACGAGCCCCAACCGTCGGGGGCCGGTTGACGCACTCCGTTCCAGCCGCTAGCGGTGACCCATGATCCTCGTGATCGACAACTACGACTCGTTTACCTACAACCTCGTCCAGTATCTCGGGGAGCTCGGCGCGAAGGTCGAGGTCTGCCGCAACGACGCTGTGACCGTCACCGAGGTCGAAACGATGGCTCCCGCGGGGATTTTGATCAGCCCGG
The DNA here is from genome assembly GCA_049670545.1 of Polyangiales bacterium. Classification (GTDB taxonomy): domain Bacteria; phylum Myxococcota_A; class Polyangia; order Polyangiales; family Houyiibacteriaceae; genus SG8-38. The sequence goes on along the minus strand of JBATTM010000529.1, from coordinate 10,796 downwards.
GGCCAGGGCGCCCCGAAGACGCAGGGATCAGCCTCTCTCTCGTCGAGGAACTCGGCTCCGCGATTCCTACCTTCGGCGTGTGTTTGGGGCATCAGAGCATCGCCCAGCGTTTCGGCGCCTCAATCGTGCGCGCAGACCGTCTGATGCACGGTCGCACTTCCGAGATTCTCCACGACGCCAAGGGCGTATTCGCGACACTTCCGAGTCCGTTGACGGCGACGCGCTATCATTCGTTGATCGTAGCGCGCGACACGATCCCGCCTGAGTTGGCGGTGACGGCGTGGACTGAGGACGGAGAGGTCATGGGGCTCCGGCACACGTCGTTACCCATTGAGAGCGTTCAGTTCCACCCAGAGTCGTTTCTGACGCAGCACGGTCATCAGATGCTTCGGAATTGGCTGCAAAGCTTTGAACCGGAGGCTGCGGTGTGATCGGGGAGATCATCGAGCGCGTGGTCAATCGGCAAGATCTCGCACCTGTCGACATGGAAGCGGCGCTCGACCAGATTCTCGCGGGCAACGTTTCGGAAGCTCAGATCGCGGCGTTCGTCGTCGCCCTGCGGATGAAGGGGGAAACCGTCGATGAGATCGCCGCTGCGGCGCGTGCCATGCGCAGTCGATGCACACCGATCCGCCCTCGAGTCGAAGGCCCGCTGCTGGACACGTGCGGCACCGGAGGCGACGGCCTGCAGACATTCAACATTTCGACGGCATCCGCGATTGTGGTCGCGGCGGCCGGAGTGTCCGTCGCCAAGCACGGAAACCGCGCAGCGACGTCGAAGGCGGGGAGCGCGGATGTCCTCGAAGCTCTTGGAGTTCGCATCGATCTCGAACCCGACCGCGTCCAGGCCTCGATCGAGCAGGTTGGCATCGGGTTTCTCTTCGCCCAGGCGCATCACGCGGCGCTCAGACACGCAGCTCCGGTGCGTCGGCAGTTGGTGGGTCGCACCATCTTCAACATGCTGGGTCCGCTTTCGAACCCCGCCGGCGCCACACACCAGTTGATCGGTGTCTATGCGGGCGCTCCAATCGAGCGGCTCGCCCGCGCCCTCGGCGAACTTGGGCTCGAGCGCGCGTGGGTCGTCCGTGGGGACGACGGCCTCGATGAGGTCTCGCCTCAGGGGAGAACCGTGATCGCGCAGTGGGACGGCGGAGATGTGTCCTTGACCAGTCTGACTCCCGACGCATTCGGCCTCGAACCGGTCGCTGTCGAGTCCCTTCGCGGGGGCGATGCTGCGGAGAACGCTGCCATCATTCGAGACGTACTCGAGGGGAAGCCAGGCGCTCCTCGAACCGCAATCTTGATCAATGCAGCGGCTGGGCTGTGTGTTGCGGGCGTCGAGACCGACCCCGAGCGAGCGGCGCGGCGGGTCGCGGACGCCATCGACAGCGGTGATGCCCAACGACTCCTCGCTCGATGGGCAGAGTTTTCCGAGAGCCCATGACGGACTACCTCTCTGAGATCCTTGCACGCACGCGCCGCGAGAACCTCCGCCGCAGGAGACACGTCCGTGCGATGCCTGCAGTCGATCGCATCCCGGACGCTGACCGTGGGCGGCGCGGGATCGACGCACTGCGACGGCCGCCGGCGCACGCGCCCAACGTCATGGCCGAGATCAAGTTTCGCAGTCCAAGCGCAGGATTGATTCGTTCTTGGAGTCCTGGCGAAGCGGTTCGTGTTGCGGGCGCGTACGAACGGGGTGGGGCTGCGGTCGTCAGTGTCCTGGCCGACGCACCGTCCTTCGGCGGATCTCCCCTCGTGGTCCGGCGGGTGGCGTCCACGATTTCGCTTCCAGTCCTATTCAAGGGGTTCGTGATCGATCCGGTCCAAGTTGATCTCGCGTTCGACGTGGGGGCATCGCTCGTCTTGTTGCTTGTCCGCGCGCTTGATGACGTGGCCCTTGCTTCCTTGATCGAGCGGATTCGCGCACTCGGCATGGAGCCAGTCGTCGAGGCCGCGGACCTCGAAGAAGTCGATCGCGCGGTCGCACTCGGCTCGACTCTCGTCGGAGTAAACGCGCGTGACCTTCGGTCTTTTCAGGTCGACCCGAACATGGCGCAGGAATGCGTATCCCATATTCCAGGGGACAGAGTGGCCATCTTCATGAGCGGCGTCCGTTCGGTCGACGACTTCCGCGCCGTGGCTGAAGGCAGGGCTGACGCCGTCCTCATTGGGGAAGGGCTCATGCGGGCCGACGACCCGGGTGCGAGGCTTGCCGAGCTGCGGCGCTCGGTTTGATCGCTTCATCGGACGGGGGAAGGGTTACACGAAAGCAAGTGCCCGAGGTCTCCCGATCGAGGATTTCGATGCGTCCCTGGTGCTGGTCTACGATCTGTTTCACCAAGGCCAGCCCAAGCCCGACCCCGTGGCTTCGTCCGGAGTAGAATACGTCGAACAAGCGCTCGCGAGTTGCCGTGTCGATGCCTCGGCCTTCGTCGGACACTTCGAGAAATGCTCTCCCCGATTCGTCGCAACCCGTTCGCACCTCGACTCGGCCTCGATGTGGCGATGCCTGCACGGCGTTCTTCACGAGGTTCCAGACGACCTGACGCATGCGATCGGGATCGATGGTCGCCACGACCGGTTCATCCGGCGAGTTCTCCTGGATCGAAAGGCCGTTGCTTGCCGTCGCCTCGCCGCGCGCAACAGCAACCACGTCGCTCACGATGAGGCGGAGGTCGCGTGGCTCAGGATGGATCTGGCTCGGCCTTCCTGCCTGCAACATGGTGGTGACCAGTCCGTTCAGTCGTTCGACCTCCGAGATCACGATCCCGAGGAGGCGGCGATCCTCAGAGCCCAAGGCGTTGCCCTCCCGCACCATTTCCACCGAACCCGATATCGAGCTGAGAGGATTGCGAATCTCATGGGCGAGGCCAGCAGCGAGCTGTCCGAGCACGGCGAGACGCTGCGCGCGTTCCGCCTGCCCACGCAAGGTCTTGATTTCTGTGAGGTCTTGAAAGGCCAGCAACAATCCTGACGAATTGCCCTCCGAATCGACGAGCGGACTCATCGTATACCCCATTGGAAACTCGCTTCCGTCGGCGCGTTTGCCCCGCGCCTCAGCCCGTCTCGGGGGCACACCATCGGGCACTCCCTCATAGCCAGGAAGCACTGTCGACAGAGGTCGCTCGAGCAAGACGCCGTCGCGATCGCGAAGGATCTCACGTGCGGCCCGGTTCACTCCGAGGATGACCCCGCTTTCGTCCGCGGTGATGAGCCCGGATGCGATCGAGCGAACGATGTCGTCGTTCAATCGCGCGAGCCGCGCTGCGCTTCGTTCAGCCTCCACCAACCTCTGCCCCACGACCTGTGCGCGGCGGGCGAGGTTGGTCGCGAGGAGGGCGACCGCCCCGATGCCCACCACGTTCCAAAGCATGGCGAACGCGAAGTCTTTTGAATCGAGAACATACTGACTGAGCGGTTGATCGGGGGGCGGTGGTACCCAGCCCAGGTTGAGCCCGAACCCCTGGAGGCAATAGAAGACGAGACACGTTGCCGCAGTGTAGTACGCGGCGCCCGCGCCCAACGTGAGCGCGGCGGTCAAGATCTCCGCGCCATACAGGAACGAGAAAATACTGCCCGCGCCGCCGGTCAAGTACACCAGAGCCGTGATGAGAATCACGTCGAGCCCCGTTACGGCCATCGCGACCTTGCGTTCCTGTCGGCCGATCAGAAGCCAAACACCAAACAGGATCGACGAGGCGTAGATCACCGAGATCAGGACCAGCAGAAAGCTCGGCGTGAAGTACCCGTACTGAATCGCTTGCTGCGCGAGGTAGAGCGTCGTTCCGAGCAGTACGGTGGCGATGATCACCCGACCCCACAGAACCCATTGGATTCTCCGACGTAGGAGGGGCTCGTCGCGTGGGTCGATGGACCTAGGCGTGTTCTGGGTCACTCCGCGTTGACTTTACCCGCGATCGAGAAGATCGGAAGGTACATCGCGATCAAGATGGTGCCGACGATGCCACCGATGAACACCATCATCAGAGGCTCGAGCAAGGAGGTGAGGGCAGCCACCGCGACATCGACCTCATCTTCGTAGAAATCTGCGATCTTGTTGAGCATGGTGTCGAGGGCACCAGTCTGCTCGCCGACGCCGATCATTTGGACGACCATCGGGGGAAACACGTTGGTTTCCATCAGAGGTTCCGCCATCGTGCGACCCTCTCTGATCTTGTCCGAAGTCGATTGGATCGCCTCTTCCACGACCACGTTGCCCGCAGACTTCTTCACGACGTCGAGAGCGTCGAGGATCGGAACGCCAGCGCCGAGCAGAGTGCCCAACGTGCGTGTGAAACGCGCGACGGAGATCTTGCGCATCACCGGGCCCAGGATGGGAAGTACCAAGAGCAATCGATGGAAGAAGTGCTTGCCCGCCGGTTGCCGGTACACCCACATCACCCCGAAGACGAGTCCCGCGGTGCCCAGAATAATCCAGACGATGTTCGACATGAACCCTTCGGACGCAGAGATGACCAGTTGAGTCAGCGCAGGGAGTGAGTCTGCGCCGCCGAACTCGGCGAACATTCCTTTGAAGCTGGGGATGACCCAAGCGAGCATCACGACGACGACGATGATCGCCACCATGAAGATCGCGATCGGGTAGACCATGGCGCCGCGCACTTGCCGAGCCAGCTTGACACGCTTCTCGATGTACACCGCGAGGCGGTTGAGAATCGTATCGAGGATACCGCCCATCTCACCAGCGCGGATCAGGTTGACGAAGAGCTCGTCGAAGAGCTTGGGGTGACGACCCAGCCCTTCAGAGAAGGTGCCCCCTTGCTCGACGTACTCTTTGACGTCTTTGAGAATCGTGTTGAGGTTCTTGTTCTCTCCGCGACTCGAGAGAATGTCCAAGCACTGCACGAGGGGAAGGCCCGCGTCGATCATCGTGGCGAACTGGCGCGTGAACACGACGAGCTCTTTCGACGTGACGCCGCTGCCGAAGGAGAGCTTGAGTTCCCGACCCTTCTTCTTGATCTTGACGGGATTGAGTTGGCGAGCGCGCAACCGCGTCTGGACGGCTTCCTTGGTGTCCGCCTCGATGATCCCGGTTTGAACTTCACCCGCGCGAGTGCGCGCTTCGTATACCCACTCCGCCATGCAATCTCCGCCCGATCCCCCTCGGACCTTTCAAAATCCTAGCTGATCCGCGATCGTGCGGTCAAAAGGCAGGCACAATTCCGCTCTCGCTGCCATCGCCACCGCTAGTTCCGGTACGGATTCTGAATGTCGATGTCGACCGGCTCCGTCTTGGGTGGCGTGGTCGCCCTAGGCGTTCCGCTGGCTTTTTGGGGTTTCCCTGGACTTGGTGCCCGGGCTGCCTGTCCCCTGGACCGAGCACGCCGACGGCGTTGCTTCCGCGTGGGCTTCGCCGTGGTGTCGACCGCAGGCTGTGCCTCCTCGACCGTGGCTTCCGTGGGTCCGACGATGGTTTCAGGCTCCTCAGGCGTGGGCTCTGCGACCTTCGGAACGGCCGGGGCCGGCGTGGGTGTGGCGGTTCGAGCGTCCGGGACCGGGTCCTGTTCCTGCGGGATGAGCAGGTGCCTGACCAGGAAGCCCGCGTACATGAACACGAGTACCGCCAGTAGCATCACAAACCACTTGAGTAGCGTGGAATCCGATGAGTTTCGCACGATGACGGGTGTGCCGTCGGAGAGGACGCCCGAGGCGCTTCCTTCCGGGTTGACCACGCCGCCGCGGCTGTAGGTCTGACTCGAGTGCCCTCCGCCTTCACGAGGCATGGGAACCTTGGATTCAGCGAACTCGTTCCGTCCAAGCGTTTCGATCGCATCGCGCACACGCTGACGCTCCTCTTTCAGCTTGTCGGCATCGAGTATCCGAACGACCTCGGCGACGTCACGAGTCTTGGCGATCCCACCCCGACCTGCAGTGGCATCAAGCGCTTCGGCGAACTCATCGGCGGTTTGAAAGCGGCCGACCGGATCTCTGCTCAACGCCTTCATCACGATTTCGTCGAACGGTTCCAAGTCAGCCCAGAGTGTCGACGGGGGAACGATTTCATCGTTCAAGAGCTTGTTCAGAGTAGCTGCGTTGGAGTCGCCCTTGAAGAGCCGGCGTCCGGTGAGGGACTCCCACAAGATGATCCCGACGCTGAATAGATCCGAACGCTGATCGGTGTCGGCCGAGGACGCTTGCTCGGGCGCCATGTACGACAGCTTCCCCTTGAACTGCCCCGCGCGTGTAGAGGCCATTCGGACATCGGCTTTTGCAACTCCGAAGTCGGTGAGCCTCGCGATACCGTCCGTTCCGACGAGGATGTTGTGCGGCGAGACATCACGATGCACCAGCTTGAGGTCCTTGCCGTTCTCGTCGGTCAACCGGTGTGCCGCACCGAGCCCTTGCAGCGTGTCTACGAGCACGCGGCAGACGAAAGGACGCGAAAGTCGCTCCCCGTTCTTGGCCGAGCGCCCAAGGAGCGCGCCGAGGTGATCTCCCTCGATGTACTCCATGACCAGGAAATATCCGTCCCCAGGGCTGTCGCTGATGTCCAGGGTAGGCACCACGTTCATGTGCCGGATGCGCGCGGCGAGTCGTGCCTCGTCCAAGAACATGGAGATGAACTCTTGCTCGTACGCGAGATGCGGATGCAGCACCTTGATTGCGACGAGCCTCTCGAACCCCGCGACGCCCTGTGCGCGCGCAATGTAGACGGACGCCATGCCGCCCGAGGCGAGCTGGGTGAGAATCTCGTACCGCCCGAGCTGTCTTCCGGCCATCGGGCGCGATAAGGGGTCGCCGGGCATTCCGGCCGGTGCGTTCATCAGAAGCGGCCCTTGAGCGATACTGCGCCGCCGCGGTTTGTGACACCGACGCCCGGCTCGAGCCTCCGCGCTGTGGGGGTTCGCGACTCGTTCTTCCAGTTGGTGAAGATCCCGAGTACCGCCGTGCTTGCCGCCATCCCTGCGGTGACCCCGATCAAGATGTTGGTCCGCCGTTCTTTCTGTTGGCCGCTGTCGAGTAGAGCTTGGGCCTCGTCTGCGGGGGTTGGCGATCCACCGCTATTGATTCCGGGTGAGTTCGCTGTGCGGGCGGCTGCCTCGAAGGCGTCGACGCCGTTGTTTGCATCGATGCCCGACCAAATCGTCACTGCGCCCAACGCTGCCGTCGCGCCGAGCGAGCTGAAGAACGCCCACCGAGGGACCGGGGGCGGTGGCGGCGGAAGTGGTGCAGCGAGGGTCACGGTTTGCTTCGAGCCGGCGTCGCCGCGGACCATCGCGGAGGTTTCCCCGTTGTCGAAGGCGGCCTTGATTACGTGCTCGACGTCGGCGGACACGAAGAAGGTGTCGTCTTGGATGACCGCGCCGTCGAGTTCCAGCGTGCAAGTCTTCTCACACTGGGTAGAGACGAGGACTGCGATGGGCCGCGCGTTGTCGATCGCGGCCAACGCCGTGGGCATGGCTCGTTCGTCGTTGGGATACTTGTCGCGCATCACGAGCGAGAGGTTCGCCGCGCGGACCGCGTTGCCAGCACGCGAATGCGCGCGAATCGCCTGGAGTAGGGCTGCGGAATTGGGAACGAGGCGGTACGCCCGCTCGAACCAATGTGCGGCCAGCTCGTATCGATCGGCTAGGTACGCGGAGGTGCCTTGGTCGTACGCATCGGCAGCCTCCGCTCGGTCTTCGACCGAGATCGCCGGGGCGGCGTTCTGCGCTTCAGCCACAAAGGAAAAAAGCAAAAATGATGTGAGAGCGACCACCGCTCCCCAACGGCTCGTATAAGTCATGTCATCCCCGAATCCCGCCTTCACGATAGACAAAATCCGTCGAGAAGCCGAATCCGACCCTCTTAACGATAACCCTTTTGGTCTAGTGTGATCAGCATCTGCCTGAATTCCTCCTGTTCCGGGCTTCGAATTTCCGCCAGTTCCCTATCGAGAACGCCGTGAGCGACCAGATGCAGGAGTGACTGGTTCATCGTCTGCATACCGGAGCTCTCCTGGCCGGTCTGCATGATCCCGTACATCTGGTGGATCTTGTCCTCGCGGATCAGGTTTCGAATCGCCGCGTTCGGCACGAGTGCCTCGCATGCCATGACGCGGCCTGGGCCGTCACAGCGTGGAAGCAGCATCTGGCTGAGCACGCCCTGCAGCACGAAGGAGAGCTGTGCACGAATCTGACTTTGCTGTCCGGATGGGAAGACGTCGATGATACGGTTGATCGACTGCGCGGCCGTGTTGGTATGCAGGGTCGCAAAGACCAAGTGACCCGTCTCCGAGATTGTGAGCGCAGCCTCGATCGTCTCGAGGTCGCGCATCTCGCCGATGAGTACGACGTCCGGATCCTGACGCAGCACGTACTTCAGCGCGTCTTTGAATCCCACGGTGTCCGACCCGACTTCGCGCTGGTTGACGACACAGAGTTTATTCGAATGAAGGAATTCGATCGGGTCCTCGACCGTGACGATGTGGTGTCGGTGCTCGCAATTGATCTTGTCGATCATCGAAGCAAGGGTCGTGGACTTGCCAGAACCCGTGGGTCCCGTCACCAGCACAAGACCACGTGGCCGTGTGCAGAGCTCTTCCACGACCGGCGGCACTCCCAGATCGGCGATGGGTCGAATCTCGAACGGGATCGATCGAAACGCTCCCGTGACCGCGCCTCGCTGCAAGAAGACGTTCGCTCGAAACCGTGAGAGTTGCTTCACGCCGAACGAGAAATCAATCTCGTGCCCCTTTTCGAAGCGAAGTCGCTGATCCTCAGTCATTACCTCGTAACAAAGCGCCTTGCTTTCTCTTGGCTTGAGCGGTGCAGTGCGAAGTGGGACGAGGCCGCCGTCGATTCGCAATTGCGGAGGTGAGCCTGTGGTGACGTGTAAATCCGACGCGCCGCGTTCGACCATGAGTCTCAGCAGCTGGCGCAAAGTAAGCGAAGGAGTCTGTTGCGGTGCAGCCATGCACTCACCTTATCAGAGCGAAATCTCGTTTGCCGCCAAGTGCCCGACGTCGCGCGGGGACACTACTGGACGGGAGTGCGGTGTCCCATCGCGGGTGTCGGATGAAGGATCAGAACTCCCTACACTTCGGGAACACGGAGTGCATGCGCCTCATCGACTTGGTTCTTGCCGAGCCGAAGCGGGTCGAGCTCGATCTCGCCGCGGACGATTTTCGCGATGACGGAAGGCAAGAGCTGGTGTTCTTGGACCTGGATTCGCGCGTGAAGGGTTTCAGCGGTGTCGTCGACGAGGACCGGCACGGCAGCCTGCGCGATGATAGGGCCCGTATCGACCCCGTCGTCGACGATGTGCACGGTGCAGCCACTGATCCTCACGCCGCCTGCGATCGCATCTCCGGGGCCGTCGTGCCCCGGGAACGCCGGCAACAGCGCCGGGTGGACGTTGATGATTCGGCCACGGAACGCCGAGAGTAGGGGTGCGCCGAGAATTCGCATGAACCCGGCGAGCACGACGAGCCGCGGCGCAAGTTCGATGACAGCGTTTGCGAGCGCGACGTTCCATTGTCCGCGGTCGTCGCCTTTCTTCAACGGCACGACACGTGTGGGAATGCCGCAAGCGCTGGCAAACTCGAGTGCCGCGGCGTTCCGTCGATCCGACACGACGCCTACGATTCGCGCGTCACATCGCCCTGCGTCGATCGCGTCGCAAATGGCCCTCAAGTTGGAACCGCGACCTGAGACGAGAACGACCGTGTCCATTCCAGACCTACGTTGGAAACGCAACGCCGTCGCCTTCGACGACGCGCCCGATGCAGGCGGCCTTCTCTCCGCTGCTCTGCAAGGCCGCAATCAATCCGCTCGCCCGTGACGCGCTCACGACGATGACGAAACCCACCCCCATGTTGAAGGTGCGTCGCATCTCCGGATCGCTCACGTTGCCTCGTTCCTGGATCAGGGCGAACAGGGGGTCGGGCGTCCAGCTTTTCGGGTCGAGCTCGATTCCGAGACCTGAAGGAAGCACTCGAGGGAGGTTCTCGGGAAGGCCGCCGCCCGTGACGTGGCACATCGCGCGTGCCTCGTGCTCGACGGCGACCCGCGCGGCGTCGACGTAGATCCGCGTCGGCCGAAGGAGCGCGTCACCGAGGATGCCCACGCCGTCGAGGTCGGCGTCGAGTGCGAGGGGGGTTGCGCCGTCGAGCAGGGCGCGACGTGCCAGAGAGAAGCCGTTCGAGTGCAGGCCGGACGACGCAAGTCCGATGACCGCGTCACCCGCCGCCACGGTGGAGCCGTCGAGAATCGCGCCACGGCTGACGACACCGACGGCGAAGCCCGCGAGATCGTACTCACCCGACGCGTAAAATCCGGGCAGCTCTGCCGTCTCACCACCGAGGAGCGCGCATCCAGACTGGCGGCACCCTTCGGCGATCCCGCGGACGACCGCTTCTCCTTGGTCGACGTCGAGCTTCGACGTGGCGAAGTAGTCGAGAAAAAAGAGTGGACGAGCACCGACGGTGATGATGTCGTTGACGCACATGGCCACCAGGTCGATCCCGATCGAATCGTGACGTTCCAGTTCGAAAGCCAATTTGAGCTTCGTGCCCACGCCGTCGGTGCCAGACACCAGGACGGGGTCGACAATGTCGTCCGGCAACCCGCAGAGCCCCGCGAACCCTCCGAGACTTCCAAGCACATGGGGTGTGGCGGTCGACTTTGCGAGCGGTTTGATCCGCTCGACCAATTCCTCCCCCGCCTCGATGTCCACGCCCGCATCGCGGTAGGTCAGACCCGACATGCGGCGGAAGCTATGCCATCGCCCGGGGTCGGTCAACGAGCGGGGGCCCGTTGACCCGACGATTCGCTTCGCGTAGAGGTGCGACC
>JBATTM010000528.1:0-3878 GCA_049670545.1 Polyangiales bacterium | reverse complement strand
GAAGAAGAGCGAGCTCAAGAGGTTTCGGTCAATTCTGGACGAAAAGCGGGACGCGGTCGTCCGGCGCGCCCAGGAGACCATGGCCCAAGACATGACGCTGGATGCGTCCGAGCTTCCGGATGAGATGGATCTCGCGTCGAGCGAATACATGCAATCGTTCACGTTCCGGCTACGGGGACGCGAACGCGTGTTCCTTCAGAAGATCGAGAAAGCCTTGAAGAAGCTAGACGAAGGGATGTTCGGAGTCTGCGAGGACTGCGAGGAGCCGATCAGCATCAAGCGACTCGAGGCCCGACCGGAGACCGAACTCTGCATTCGATGCAAAGAGGACCAGGAGCGCATGGAGCGCGACTTCGCCTAACCCGGGCCTACTCGGCTGCGGCGGGTCGACTACTCGGCTGCCGCCGGCCTGGGGCTGACGGTGGGCTGCTCCTGCGGCAACACGATCATGAATGAGGTCCGGCCAGGTTCACTGTCGACCGACACGCTTCCCTGATGGTCATCGACGATGCTGCGGACGATCGCGAGGCCGAGGCCAGTGCCTCCTTGCTTTCCGTGCGTCGTGAAGGACTCGAATAAGCGACCCCGAATCTCTTCAGACACGCCGGGGCCGTCGTCGGAGAAAGTCAGCACGAGGTTGCCGTCGTCCGCACGGTCGACCTCGAGCCGACATACACCGCCGCGCTCGCCGATGGCCTCGGCAGCGTTGCGGGCGAGGTTGTGGAACACACGCTGCATCTTCTCTTCATCGAAATGCGCCGTTCCGCGGTCTCGAAGCACGAGCTCCAGCCGAATGTCATGTTGCGCGAGTTCAATCTTCAGCTGGTCGGCCAGGTCTTCGAAGAACTTGTGGAGGTAGACGCGGCGGATGAGGATGCGCCGCTCCCCCTTCGCAAAGGCGAGTGTCTCTCCCATCATCGTCGTGAGAAGCTGGACCTGGCGTTTGACTGCCGCGGCGAGCTCCCCGCGCTTCTCTTCGTCGCTCTCCTGGACCAGCAGCCCGGTGTACCCTGAAATGACGGTAAGGGGCGTCTTCAGGTCGTGGAGCATGCTCGAGAGAAACCGTCCTAATGTGCCCAGGCGCTCCTCACGGCGCAGGCGTTCCCGCGACTGCGCCTGGGCGATCGCGGTCGACACGTGCCCGGCGATCACAGTCGCCATTTTGAGGTCGTCGTCGAGAAACGGCGCGCGTCCGCCGGTCTTGTTGAGCAGCTGCAGCGCCCCGCGTCCGTCCTCCCAGAGGAGTGGCACACACAGAACCGACTTTGGGTGGTAGCCGACCTCGTCGGAGATGTGCTTCGAGTGCCGGACGTCTCGGTCGACCTCGTTCACGATTTGAGGGCGACCATGCTCGGCGACCCAGCCGGAGATCCCCTGCCCCGCTTTGATCTTCATGCGCTTCACACGGTCGGGCTCTCCGCCCACCGCCGCACGAAACGTCAGGTCGCCGGTGCCCTGGTCGGCGAGCAAGATCGATGCCGCCTCGGCGTCGGTTGCGCGCATGGTCCGGGCGAGCACCCCTGCCAAGAGATCGTCGAGCTCGAGCGCGCTGGCGGCCACTTGGGTGATCTCGAACAGCACATCGAGCTCACGAATCTTCTTCTCCAGCTGTTCTTTCGTTTCGAGGAGCTCGATATTCTTCCCAACCACCGATAGGAACAGTTTCGAGTTCTCGATCGACACCGCTGCATGGCTCGCGAGGGCGGAGAGAAGCGCTTCATCGGCGACCGTGAAGTGCCCGTCGTGCTTGTTGAGCACCTGGACGACGCCGATGGTGCGACCGTGCTGATTCTTCATCGGCACGCACAGGGTCGAGCGCGTGCGGTAGCCGGTTCGGCGATCCCACTCCGCGTCGAACCGAACGTCCTGGTAGGCGTCCTTGATGTTGAGTGGCTTGCCCGTCTTCGCAACCGCACCCGCGAGGCCCTCCCCCGGCTTGAGTCGAATCTCGACGACCTCCTCGCCCTGAAGAACCTTCGACCAGAGCTCGTCCGTGTCCTCGTCGACCAAGTAGAGGGTCGATCGATCCGCTTCCATGACCTCCGAGATCCGATCGAGGATCATGTCGAGAAGCTCGCCGAGATCGAGCGTCGAGCCGAGGGCGGTGCTGATCTCCTGAAGCGCTCGGAGCTTGGCCCGCTCCCTGTCCACGACCCCTTGAAGGCGCAGTGTCTCCTGGCTATCTCGGTCGACCTCGGAACCCATCGCCCGCGAGTGTCCCCCGAAGCGGGGTGCGAGCGCAACGGCATCGACACCCAAGATCGGGTTCTGCGAGGCTCACCACATTGGTTTCGGCGGTAGGGCTATTCCCCTTGGCGCAATTCGGCGAAATCGCCCATGCGTACGGCGCGGGTGGCCCGTTCGAGCAGGACCGCTGTCGTCGTTGGCTGCACGTTGACGGCGCGGCCTATCGCCACGACCTCCCAGGGATATTGCTTCGGTGCTTTCGGAAGTGGCACGGTGGTCTCGATTTCGCGGCCGATTCGGCCTTCTGCACTTCGCCGCCACTCGTCGCCCTGCCGAACGATGAAGAACCGATTGCCGAGCTTCACGTTGTTCTCGGTCCCCATGTTGACGAACACGATTTGGTCGGTCGAGGGAAGCTTCCGCGGGAAAAGGCTGGCGACCACCCGCGCGCGTGCAGACTGCTCGGAAGGCACGACGTCGACCCAGTAGAACTGGCGCTCGAGGGGCGCGATCTTGAATCCACGCTCGATTCCATCGAGGGTATTGATCACCGTCGCACGACCGATTCGATTCTTCTCGTCATAGTCGTCGAGCCTCAGCTCTCCGATGATGCGAACCAGTCGGCCCTTCTCGCCGGCTTCTCGCTCGAACCGCTTCATCTCCCGGTAGATGGTGTAGACGCCGCCGAGTTTGGGCGTGGCGCCCTCCTCGAGGCGCACGTACGCCTGGTCGGTGTCCGCCAGCATCATGTGCTCCTCATTGGCACCGATGATGAATCCCGCCTCCTGAAGCGCGTTCGAGTTGAGGAACCCGTACTCGGACATGTAGACCGGAGCGTCGCCGTGGTACCGCTGCTCCGCGTAGGAGAACCCCCGTGGCGCCGTCTCGACATAGCCCCCATCCGCGGGGCGCAGATGAATGGTCGCGCCCGGGTAGATCCAGTGCGGGTTGGTGATCTCTGGGTTGTACGACCAAACCTGGGGCCAGCGGTAGGGGTCACCGTAGAACTGCTCCGTGATGTCCCAAAGGGTGTCCCCCTCGCGCACCGAGTATACCGGCGGCGTGTTGGAGGGAATCCCGACCTTGCGTTGGGTGTCCTCGGGACCCATCCCCATTTTCGCTTCCAACTCCTGGTTTGCGGGGGTCATCACGACCTCCTGCGCGCCTACCGCCTGCGCGACCAGCATGAAAGCCACGAACCATCCAACCGTCTTCATGATGCGTCCTCCCGCAGCGCCAAACGCGCGGCCGCGGTATCTGGGAATTGTTCCCGAACTCTTTCGAAATAGGTCTGTGCGCGGGCCCTGTCGCCACGCTTCAAGTAGATCTGACCGATTCGATAAAGCGCATCCGGGAGCTTGTTGCCCCACGGGTGGTGCTTCTCGATCGCCTCGAAGTCTTTGAGTGCGAGCGTGTACTCGTGCTTGATGTAGTGGATCTCGCCTCGCCAGAAGAGCGCGTTGTCCGCGTAGGGATGATTCGGGTACACGTCGAGAAACGCACTCAGGGCAGAGGCCGCGTCGTCAAAGCGTTGGTCACGGATCAGATCGAGGCCGCGTCGATAGTCCTCCACGCCCGGATCCACCGTGGGCGCATTGGACGTCGGCGAGGCGGCAGCACTCAGTGACTCCTCGTCGATGAACGCAGGAAGGTCTGGGATGTCCTCTGTGGTCGAGAGACGCTCCTCTTCG
>JBATTM010000527.1:0-3463 GCA_049670545.1 Polyangiales bacterium | reverse complement strand
CTTCGCTTTCGACGCTCCGAAATGGTCGGATGCCGCCGAAGATCTCGTGGCCCGCTGGCGCGCGTCAGGCTGATCTAGCCTAGAATTAGAACGCGCAACCGTCGGGCTGCGGCAGCTCGTCGGCAAGCTCGGGTGCCAGGTCGGTCGTGATCGCCGGGTCCGCGACGAACCCGGAAGCGACCGATCCGCTGAACGCCACACCTCCGTATTGGCCCTGACTCATGTGTGCTCGGACGAGCACTCGAGCCGCGTCTTGCACGTCGACCGGTCCTCCGCTTCGTGTGAACGGTTGTTCGTTTACATGGCTATGCGCCAGAACGCGACGGTAGAGGAGCTCGCCATCTGGGGTGATGATCTCCCACCAGTCCGCGTACAGATCACATCCGGTGTCGGGGCTCTCCACCGTCACCGCGAAGAAGTACGCCCCTGGGCTGCCGCTCGTGCGCACGGCAACGATGTCGGCGCTGCCTCCGGGCGATGCGGGGTCCTCTGGTGGGGACGCGGTCCCCCCCGCCTGTTCACCGCCCGGGGCAAGTTCATCTCCGGTCACGGTGTTCGAACAGCCCGCCACGATGGCGCACGCGATTCCGAATGCCCGGACCGGTGCGCGAATCTGTCGTGCGACCCTGATGATCATGGTCATGAGTGTGGGGCGGGGCCGAGCAGCGTTCAAACCTACGCGAGATCGCTGCGTGCAGACCGTTCCGCACCAATTGCGTATGGAGAGAAGGGCGGGCGTTTGATATCAACGAGGTCGCCGCTAGGTTGGCAACCTTGCTCCGTGCTACCCTAACGCCGTTCAGCAAGGAGGAACGCATGGCGCATTCGAGGGCCTGGCTTGTCGTGTTCGCACTGAGTGTCGCGTGCGGCGGAAGCGAGAGCGGCGCAGGCGGTGAGGGAGGGACAGGCGCGACCGGTGCGTCGAGCGGCACCGGCGGGTCGGGGGGTGCGTCTGTTCCGCAAGATTCGTATCAGATCAAGTGGGGGCCGACGGAGGTGCCCGGGGGCAGTGAGTCGACGCAGTGCGTGATCAAGCGCGTCGGCAACAGCGGGCGCATCAACGTGCACGAGATCCACAACGTCCTCGGCGCCACGTCGCATCATTTCATCGTCTACAAGGTGAACGACACCGTCGAGCGCCCGACGCCGTTTGGGTGCACGCCCTTCATCGACACGCTGAACCCGGAAGAGGGTGCGCCAATCATCATCACGCAACGTGCGGATGATCGCCTCACCCTTCCTGACGGTGTCGCATACGTGCTCGAACCAAACCAGATGGTCCGACTCGAGCTCCACTACATCAATGTCAGTGCAGCCCCTCGGATGGCCGAAGCCACGTCGACCTTCATTCCGATTCCGGACGAGGAGTTCGAGCAGGCAGCCGACATCATCTTCATGGGGACCGGTGCCTTCGAACTGGAACCTGGGGAGACGGCGACGAGCGACACCGTGTTTCTACAGTCTCCGCCGGTTCTCGATGGCGTGAACTTCTTCGCGATCACGGGCCACCAGCATCAGTACGGGACGAACGTCCGCGTCGACACGGCGCCCGACGCCGGCGGCACCGCGACGTCCGTCTACGAAGTCGAGAACTTTCAGTGGGATGAGCCCGAGACGCTGACGTACGATCCGCCCTTTCAACTTCCTCCTGGCGGAGGCTTCAACATTACCTGCGATTGGAACAACACTAGCGGGAGTACGGTGGAGTTCGGAACAGGCGTCGACGACGAGATGTGCTTCTTCTGGGCGTACTACTACCCGAGCCAGGGCTCCGTGGTTTGTGTGGACGAAGTGTTTGGGTTCAGCTTCTGCTGCCCCGGGTCTCCCGAGTGTAGCTTTCTCTGAGTGCACCGAGATCCGAGACCACCCGTCTAGTGGTCCGTGATCGGGGTGTCCGTGAAGAGGTAGTCCTTCAACTCTTTGTCGAAAGAAGGATCGCGCCTGCGGATCCACTCGAGCACCATCGCGGCGTGCTCCTTCTCTTCATCGCGATTGTGCGCGAGGATCGACTTCAACTCGTCGTTCTTGCAGGCGTCGACCCGCTGATTGTACCAATCGACCGCCTCCAGCTCTTCCATGAGCGAGACGATCGCGCGGTGCATGTCCCGTGTCTCGTCGCTCAGCTCCTCGATCGGCTCGTGATATCCTTCATTGGCCACGTGTGCGTCTCCTTTGGTGTGGCGCCCGCGAGTGCGGACGCGACGCGAAGCTTAGGATCGCATCCCTTGGTAGGCCAGCACGGATCTCGGCCCGTCCGACACGATGTCAACAGCCCTCAGCTGAGCGACGCACTGAGCATCTCCAGGATACGGCCCCAGCCGCCTTCATGGTTGCTGCGCGACTCTTCGTTCGGGAGGCCCACGTGGTGCAGACGAATCTCGGTTTCGCTCGGGCCGTTCTCTCGAAAATCGATCGTAACCAGGCTGCCTGGGCCTGCGTGCGGGGAGAGCCAAGTGAACGCGAGTTGTTCGTGGCGATCGATCGTCGTGTACTCGCCATGATGGGGCATCTCGTTGTCGCCCGCGGCCATGACGATGAGGAACGCGCCTCCGACGCGGGCATCGACTTCGACCTTGGGTACGGTCATCCCTTCTCCCGGGCACATGAAGAGCTTGAGGGCTTCGATCGAGAACCATGATTCGAATACCTTCTCGCGGGGTGCACGGACGGTTCGGGTTAGTGTGATTTCGTACTTCGGGTTCATGTTTCTTTTCCTTTGTCTTCGACGTAGTCGACGAGCGCATCGAGTCGCTCGCTCCAAAAGTGGTGGTAGAAATGCAGCCATTCGTAGGGCTGCTGAAGCGTCTCCCAGCGCACTCGAATCCAATGCTCGCGGCCTTCGACTCGTCGTGCGACGAGGTCAGCCTTCTCGAGCACCTTGAGATGCTTCGAGACACCGTTGAGGCTCATGGAGAATGCATCGGCGATGTCGCCGACCTTCAGCTCGCCCGCTTCGCGAAGGAGCTCGATGATCTGGCGCCGCGACCCGTCCGCGAGCGTGTGGAAGACCAGACCGAGTTGTTCCTCTTTGGCCTCCGATTGGCTCGCACGATCCGATCGATAATCAACCATATGGTTGAATATAATGCCACGACCTCGGTTGGCAAGAGCGTTTCGCTCTCAAGCGCTGTGACCCGAGGTCACATGTCGTGAATTTCGGCTACACAGCCGAAATTGTGAACCGGTGAAATACCGAGTCAATTCAAGGATCCATGGGACGGCATGAGGCCTGCAATGACGGACGCTATGCCTCGAATCACCCGGACCGCCGCCCTCGCTGTACTCCTCATCGGCGCCCTCACGCGACCTGCCGGAGCCGAGCCCTCCGCCGAACCTGACGAGCCGCGCTGGTCGTACGAGCTACGGGGGCAGTTCTTCAGCCCGTCGATGCGTTGGTCGCACGTCGACCCCCAGGTGTCGGTTCAGCGGGCGGCGACCACCAGCCTCTACTTCTCCCCAGGGC
>JBATTM010000526.1:0-30964 GCA_049670545.1 Polyangiales bacterium | reverse complement strand
GATGACCCCCGATCCACGGACCACACGGCCAAGCAATGCCTTTCGGTCGAGGAGCGAGAGCGGACGCAAGTCGAGGTCGCCGAGGTTCAGGATGTCGAAGACGACGAATACGACAGGCACCGCATCTCGGAGAAATCGAATGTCGCCAGCTTTCCGCGCGTGAATTCGACTCGAGAGCCTCTGAAAGGAAGGATGACCCGCGTCGTCGAGCGTAATGATCTCTCCATCGAGGACCACGCGATCAGGCAGAAGCGTTCTCAACGCTTCCACGACCTCCGGAAAGCTCGCCGTCGCGGGCCTGTGTGTGCGATAGAACAGTCGCGCCTCGGTGCCACGGCGCTCCGCCAAGATACGCACCCCGTCCAACTTTAGTTCGTACAGCCATCCGGAACGATCGACTGCCACATCGTCTAGGCTGCACAGCATCGGTACGGTGCGGCTTGCGGCAACCTCGCCCTTCTCCGCACCGAGTTCGAGCGCGCTTTGATACGCGTCGTCGTAGAGCGTGTTCGCCCTTGCCAACTCATCGACCGTGAGACCCGAAAGAACGCTTCGCGGGTGCTCGTTGACGATTTCTCCTTCGTCCGCGAAGACGTCATCTCTCTTGATCAGCAACCACTGGTCTTGCTGCGACGAGGTCTGCCTTGACGGTCGCACCAGGCTGAAGCGCCCCTTCAACTTGAATCCGTCGAGTTCGAACGAGAGCGCTCCGGCCCCGAGGCCGTCCTCTGCCGTATCGCGAGGGTAGGAGACCCTTCCACGGTCCCAGACGATCATCGCTCCGGCGCCGTAGTTGCCTTCCGGGATCACGCCTTCGAAGTCGAGGTATCGAAGGGGGTGAGGTTCCGTTCGGACTGCGAGGCGCTTGTCTTCGATGGCGAGACTCGGCCCCTTTGGGACTGCGAAGCTTTGGAGCACTCCCCCGACTTGAATGCGCAGGTCGTAGTGAAGTGCGCGTGCGCTGTGGCAGTGCACGACGAAATGCCCGCGTCGCGTGGATCCGCCCCTGCGCGGGGGTTCAGCATCGAACGGTTCCGTGGTCGTACTGGGATCCCGCTTTTTTCGGTATCGCGAGAGCCCTTTGTCGGGTGGATCACTCAACTCTTCGCCAATCCTACGATGCGATCTATCATGTTCCGATGCCCGCGCGCGCCATCAGCTCGGGGACTCTGTCCTTTGGCCTCGTGTCGATTCCCTTCAAAATGTTCACTGCCGCCAGTGCAGAGGGCGTGAAGTTCCACCAACTGCACGACAAGTGCAGCGGACGGATCAAGTACCAAGTGTACTGTCCGACAGATGATGAGGTGGTAGAACGCGCCGATCTCGTCAAAGGCTATGAGTACGCCAAAGGCCAATACGTCCGGTTCGGTCCTGATGAGCTCAAGGCGCTCGAAGAAGAAAAGACACACAATCTCGAGATCATCGAGTTCGTCCCGCTCGAGACCGTCGACTTCATCTACGTCGAGAAATCATATTACCTCGGCCCCGATAAAGGCGGCCACAAGGCCTACCGGTTGCTTTCCGCGGCCATGCGAGAGACCGGCCGCGTTGCGCTTGGGCATCACGTCGCCCGGGGCAAGAGCCATCTGGTGGTGATTCGCCCGTACCACGAGGGCTTGATCATGCATCAGATCTTCTACTCGAACGAGGTTCGAGACTTCGAGGACGTCGACCTCGGGGACGAGGTCTCGTTCAAACCGGCTGAGACGCAGATGGCGCGACAGCTCATCGAACAGCTCAGCGAGGAACGTTTCGATCCAGACAAGTTCGAAGATGAATTTCGTGCTCGGGTGCTCGAAGCGGTCGAGGAGAAGATCGCGGGGAACGAAATCACGACCACCCCTGAAGCGCCCCAGGCCAAGGTCATCGATTTGTTCGAAGCGCTGAAAGCCAGCGTGGAGCAATCAGAAGCTTCCCGAAAGGGAAAGCTCAAGCCGCCCAAGAAGGCGCCGGCGAAGAAGTCCTCCGCGAAGAAAGCATCGAAGAGTAAGACGGCATCGAGCAAGAGCAAGTAGCGACTCATGCCCACTGAGGATTCCGAGCTCACAGAGCACGCCTTTCGACTCTGTCAGCAGCTGATTCGAATCGACACCACCAATCCTCCCGGCAACGAACGAGAAGCGGCCGAGCTGGTCGCGGAAGAGCTGAGTAGTGCTGGCCTCGAGCCGGTCGTGCTCGAAGGGATGCCCAACCGGACCAACGTCGTGACGCGATTGCGAGGCACCGGCGAAGAGCCCCCTTTGCTGCTCACCGCCCACCTGGACGTGGTCGAGGCCGAACCGGAGTCTTGGGACTACCCGCCTTTTTGCGGCGAGGTCCACGAGGGCTGCCTTTGGGGTCGAGGTGCGGTCGACATGAAAAACATGGCTGCGATGTCTGTCGCCATCATGACGCGACTGGCCCGTGAACGCGTGAAGCCCAAGCGCGATCTCATCTTCGCCGCCGTCGCGGATGAAGAGGCGGGTTGCAGGCACGGCTCGCTTTGGCTGTCGGACAATCACCCCGAATTGATTCGGAGCGAGTTCGCGGTTGGGGAGGGCGGTGGTTTCAACATTCAGATTGCTGGTCGAACGTTCTACACCGTGGAGGTTGCCGAGAAGGGCGTCTGCTGGATGCGCGCGCGCACCACGGGGGAGCCGGGGCACGGCTCGATGCCGCGCAACGATTCAGCCGTGGTTCAGATCAGCGATGCGATCTCGCGCCTCGGAAAGCAAGGGCTTCCGCGACACGCTTCTGCCCCGGTCGAGGACTTCGTCGCGTCGCTGGCGTCGCACCTGCCAGCCCCTGTCCGACCTTTGGTCAAACTGCTCGCGAGTCCGACGCTTGGCCCAATGGCGCTCAAGCTCATCCCAGACGCAGGCGTTCGCAGGGCGTTCGCGGCGCTTCTCGGCAACACCGCCTCGCCGACCGTGTTGCGTGCCGGCAACAAGACAAACGTGATTCCTGGATTCGCGGAGGCCGACATCGATGCCCGCATCTTGCCTGGTCAAACCAAAGAAGACGTGATGCGCGAACTGCGCGACGTCCTCGGTCCCGGGGTCGAACTCGAGATTCTTCATACGTTCGACCCAACGGTCACCGATCCGGTCGAGTCGACGCTGTATTCGATCATCCACGAAGTGATGGCAGAGCGTGCACCCGGGGACCCGGTGGTACCGTTCGTCCTTCAAGCGTTTACCGACGCGACCGCCTTTACGCGGCTCGGTGCCCGATGGTACGGGTTCGCCCCGGTTCGGTTGCCTCCTGAGATTCGCTTCGCCGACATGTTCCACGGCCACAACGAGCGTATTCCCGTCGATGGGCTCGCCTGGGGCACCCAAACGCTCTTCGACGTCGTTCGCCGTTGCATTGGTGTGTAGTTTCGTTCGAAACAGAGCGCGGGCGTGGGTTCGCGCTTTTCTTCTCTGGACGAATCAGCATAGTCTCCACCGCCTAGCCCCATGAGCCTGCGGAAGCGCATCCATGACAGCGAGATCCTCTTGGACCTGGCTGCCGGCGACCTGCATGGGTTGGTTGGGCAGGCGTTGGATCGGCTCGAACAGCTGGGGAAGATCTCCACGGATGAGTTGACCGCCGTTCGCGAGCACCTCGGTGATCGAGGTCTAGGAGCGCCGCGCGACTTGGGCGGAGGTGTCGGGGTCGTTCGCCTTCGGTACCCCGTCCCCGCCGGCCCGGACGATGCCGAAGCAGAACGATACCGCTGTGCTCTCATCCGGGTCCCCGATGGGATCCGCGCAAGCGACCACGAGTGGATTCACTTCCTTTGGCTGATCGTCGCACCCGAGGGCGGGCGCACGCCTCGCGACGGGGAGCTCGAGCCCTTCGGCTGGATGCTGCACGACGATCGGTTCAGCGCTTCGATTCTCGGGGCGAACGACCCGATGCAGGTTCTGGCGACATACCAGCTCTACCTCGAGTACGTCGAGGCCCCGCCTGACGTGCGGCGCCCGTCGTTGCTTCCGTCATACGAAGACGTCGTCGAGACCGAGGATACGAAGTTCGGCGCGGGACTGGTCGCCGATATCCGCCGGAAGCTTCCGTACTATCGCAGCGACTTCACGGACGGATTGAACTCGAACGGGCTTGCGACGATCTTGTTCCTGTTCTTTGCATGCCTCGCGCCGTCAGTTGCGTTCGGCGGACTTCTGGCGTTTCTGACCGATGGGCAGATCGGCGCGGTTGAAGCGATACTCGCGACCGCGATCGGGGGCGTGGCGTACGCACTCTTCTCGGGCCAGCCCCTTACTCTTCTTGGAAGCACAGGGCCTGTCACGATCTTCCTCTCGCTTCTCTACGTTCTGTGTAGTCAGCTGTCGGTCCCGTTCTTGCCAGGCCTGTTCTGGATCGGGATCTGGACGTCGTTCTTTCTCCTCGTTCTCGCCCTCACCAACGCCAGTCGCTACATCGAGTACTTCACACGGTTCACGGATGAGATCTTCGGCGCGCTCATTGCGATGATCTTCATCACGGAGGCGTTTCGAGACATCTTTGGGGGCGTGATCGGTGTCGAGTTGCCGACTAGCGGGGAGCTCTTGGCGCTCATCATCGCGCTGGGGACCTATTTCGTGGCGCTCCAACTCTCACGAGTCAGGCAGAAGCCACTCCTCACGAAAACAGCAAGGGAGTTCCTCGCCGACTTCGGACCCGCGATCGCCATCCTCTTGATGACCGGCATTGCGTGGAGCATGCGACCTGTCCCTCTCGAGCACCTTGCAGTCCCCGATACGTTCGCGACGACCACGGGGCGTGCATGGCTCGTCGACCCCATGGAGGCACCCGTATGGTTCTGGTTTCTCGCGATCCCGATCGCGGTGCTGGCAACCGTCTTGATGTACCTCGACCAGAACATCACGGTTAGAATCGTCAACAGTCCTCAACACCGCCTCAAGAAGGGGCACGGATACAACCTCGACATGACGGTCGTCGCCGTGCTCGTCGCACTGCTGGCGGCGCTCGGCCTACCTTGGGTCGTCGCCGCAACGGTGCGTTCGCTGAATCACGTGCGCAGTCTGGCGACGGTCGAGCATCATTCGCACGGAGAGCACATCATTTCGGTGCGGGAGAACCGCCTCACCGCCATCGTGGTTCACCTGTTGATCGGTGGCTCGCTCTTGTTTCTCGGTTTGCTTCGAGAGATTCCCATGTCGGTCGTGTTCGGTCTCTTTCTCTACATGGGCGTGGCATCGCTGCGCGGGAACCAGTTCATCGATCGCCTCAAGCTCTGGGTGACCGACCCTGCACTGTATCCGCCGACTCACTACATTCGACGCGTGCCACGGAGTGTGGTGCACACGTTCACGGCGATTCAGGTGGTGTGTCTTGCCACGCTTTGGTTCGTGAAAGAGTCCGCTTTCGCCGTTCTCTTTCCCTTGTTCATCATGCTCCTCGTCCCGGTCCGCCGGAGTCTTGGACGGCTGTTCAACGCACGAAATCTCGCGTTCCTCGATGCCGACGAGAATCCGGGAGAGGAGCAGTTCCGCGAGACGGGCTAGACCGCGTTCACCTTGAACTGGTCCGATGATCACAGCGTCAGGGCGTCGAAGCGGTCCTGGCGAAGACGAAGGACATGCAGCGCATATTCGAGGATGAGCCGGGGTTGCATCGGCGTTCTGAGGCTGGGAGGGCGGATCAGGTCAGGGTGAACGCGGTCTAGTGGTCCTCGAACTGTCCGCGGGCTTCGAGTGCTTCGAGGATCACGTTGACGGCGTCGTCGATTCGAATGTGATCGAGGGCGACCGTGAGGTCGGGATCCTGCGGGGGTTCGAAACCGGAGAAATCGGCGTCGGGCCTACGCTCGCGGCAGAGGGCTTCATCGGTGTTGACGTACACCTGAAGCACACGGTCTTCACCCAGCCGCTCGACCAGGGAAGCTCGGTCTTTCCGGGTTCGGCTCGGAAACGCGCAGATATTGATGAGACCCGCGTCCGTGACCGCCTTGGCCGCCGAGATCATCGAGCGGAGATCCTCTCCCACCGGGCTCACGACTGTTGCGGTGCGCCCTTGGTCGAACAGTCTCCGCTCGAGCGCGTAGGCGAGTGTCCAGCGCCCCGAACCTGGAAGGCCCGTCAGCCAGACGGTGGCGCCGCGCTGACCGAAACGCTCCATACGTTCCGCGGGGCTGACGAACGTCTTGGGCTCCATGGCCGACTCCGCGTGCAGCTCCTTCATCGCGTCTTCGAGGTTCTGCCCCGAGCCCTCGAGGGCGATCATGCCGGCAGCTACGGTGTTGTTGGTCAGCGAATCGATGACGATGAACGCGCCGGTTTCTCGATTGTCCGTATAGTCGTCTACGTAGAGCGCCCGGTGGCAGCTCAGGTGAACCTTCGCGATGTCGTTGAGGCCGATCCCGTCGGTTGGCTTCTCTTCCAGGGTGTCCATGTCGACTTCGAAATGAATCTTGTCGATCTGTGCGCGGACGGTCTGGGTCGTGTGCTTGATCAGGTATGCCTTCTCGGTGTCGAGGGGCTTCTCGTGCATCCACACGATGTGGGCGTCGAATCGACGCGTCGCCCTCGGAAGACTGTCGGGCTTCACCAACATGTCGCCTCGGCTAATGTCGATCTCGTCTTCGAGGCGGATGGTGACCGACTGCGCCGCGAACGCCTCTTCGATCTCACCGTCGTACGTGTCGATGGCCTTGACCTTCGACCTCTTTCCAGATGGCAACGAGACGACCTCGTCCCCCTTGCGAACGACTCCGGATGCAACCTCACCGGCGAACCCTCGGTAGTCGAGGTCCGGGCGAATCACGTACTGAACCGGGTATCGGAAGTCGTCGTAGTTGCGATCTGCAGCAACCGGGACCGTCTCGAGATACTCGAGCACGTTCGGCCCGTCGTACCAAGCCGTGTTGTCGCTGTTGCTCACGACGTTGTCGCCGAGGAGCGCGCTGACGGGGAACGCTTGGATGTCCTTGAACCGAAGCGTCTTGCCGAAGTTCATGAAGTCTGCGCGAATCTCTTCGAAGACGTCTTTCGAGAAATCCTTGAGGTCCATCTTGTTGACGCACACTGCGAGGTGCGGAATGCCGAGCAGTGATGCGATGTAGGCGTGTCGACGAGATTGTTGAAGCACTCCGTACCGGGCATCGATCAAAATCAGCGCGACGTCGGCGGTCGATGCCCCCGTGACCATGTTGCGTGTGTACTGAATGTGCCCCGGTGTGTCGGCGATGATGAACTTGCGTTTGTCGGTGGCGAAGTAGCGGTAGGCAACGTCGATAGTGATGCCTTGTTCGCGTTCCGCTTTGAGTCCGTCGGTGAGCAGCGCGAGGTCCGGCTCATCGGTCTGCGAAGCTGCGCGGACGGCCTCCATCTGGTCTTCGAAGACCATTCCCGTGTCGTACAGAATGCGTCCGATCAACGTGGACTTGCCATCGTCGACCGAGCCCACGGACACGAAGCGCAAGAGCTCCTTCTTTCGGTATTTCGCGAGATACGCTTCGATATCTTCGCGGATGAGATCCTTTTCGTCGTGCATCGGTGTTCTCGGCCTCGCCGCTGGCTAGAAGTACCCTTCGCGCTTCTTGGCTTCCATCGAGCCTTCCTCATCGAAGTCGATGAGTCTTCCTTGTCGCTCCGAAAAGCGATTGAGGAGCATCTCCTGGATGACTTTCGGGACCGTATCGGCCTCCGACTCGACCGCCCCGCTGAGCGGATAGCAACCAAGCGTACGGAACCGAACGCGCTTCATCTGTGGCTTTTCACCAGGCTCGAAGCGCATTCGTTCGTCGTCGACGAGAATCCAGGTGCCAGATCGTTCGACCACCGGGCGCTCTTCCGCGAAGTACAGGGGCACGACAGCGATGTCCTCGAGCCAGACGTAGAGCCAAACGTCGAGCTCGGTCCAGTTGCTGAGGGGAAAGACGCGCACGTTCTCGCCCTTGCGGATCTTCGCGTTGAAGACGTTCCAAAGCTCGGGGCGTTGGTTCTTCGGGTCCCATTGATGGTGGGCGTCTCGGAAGGAGAAGATGCGTTCTTTCGCGCGCGACTTTTCTTCGTCTCGGCGTGCACCGCCGAACGCGCAATCGAATTCGTACTTGCTGAGGGCTTGCTTGAGGCCCTCGGTCTTCATGATGTCGGTGTACTTCTTGCTGCCGTAGTCGAATGGGTTCATTCCCATCGCGACGCCTTCTTGATTGGTGTGCTTGATGAGCTCGCCCTGAAGCCGTGCCTCGACTTGGTCGCGATAGCGATACATGTCCTGAAACTTCCACGTCGTGTCGACGTGCAGGAGCGGGAAGGGGAGTGGGCCGGGCGCAAACGCCTTCTCGGCAAGCCGCAGCATCACGGAGGAGTCCTTCCCGACCGAGTACATCATGACGGGGTTGTCGAACTCGGCCGCAGCCTCGCGGATGATTTGTATGCTCTCCGCTTCGAGCTGGCGGAGCTGGCTTAGTTTGCGGTCGCTGATGGGCACCGGCGGCTTCCTACGGCACTCCCCGTGGGGACGCCAGTCTATAGGGCACCAATCCGCGAGTTCCAAGCGACGGAGCGTCGTGAGGGGGCCACAAACCACTGTCTGTGCTAGGGAATTCAGGCCCTCGATGTCTGAAATCGTCTGGATGGACCTAGAGATGTCCGGCCTCAATCCCGAGACCGACCGAATCTTGGAAATCGCCGCACTGGTCACCGATGGTGAGCTCAACGTCGTTGCAGAAGGGCCGAACCTCGTCGTTCACCAGCCCGACGCGGTGCTCGCCGTCATGGACGCGTGGAACACCACGCACCACGGCCAGTCCGGGTTGACCAAGCGCGTGAAGGAATCGACGATCGACGAGGGGCAGGTATCGCAGGCGCTTCTGGACTTCCTCGGCGAGCATACCCAAAAGAAGAAGGCACCCCTTGCGGGCAACTCCATCCATCAGGATCGCCGTTTCCTGGCTCGCTACCTGCCGGAGGTCGAAGATTGGCTTCACTATCGAAACGTCGACGTGTCCACCGTGAAGGAGCTCGCCCAACGCTGGTATCCCAAGTTGTACGGTGGGCGGCCCAGCAAGAAGGGGAACCACCGAGCCATGGACGACATCCTCGAGTCGATCGCCGAGCTGAAGTACTACCGAGAGGCCGTGTTCCTGCCGGTTCCCTGATGGTTCGCGTGATGTCGCTCGCGCTCACGTGCGCGGTGTTGGGCTGCGGGGGTGCCGTTCGCACCGAACCCAAGACCGCAGAGTCGATCGTACGCGCGCAGGCGCCTCCGCTTCGGCTGGTCGATGCGTCGACGGGCGATGAAACGACCCTAGCCGAGCTCGTTGCGTGGGCTCGAAGCAAGCGCGTGATCTACGTGGGAGAGCGCCACGATCGGCCGGAGGACCACGCGGTGCAGTACGCACTTCTTCGAGCGATCCACGACGACGATTCCTCGCTCGCGATCGGCATGGAGATGTTTCAGGTCCCGTTCCAGGAGCCGCTCGATCGGTGGACGGCTGGCCGAATCGACGAAGGCGTATTGCGCCACGACACCGAGTACGACCAGCGCTGGGGATACGACTTTGGCATGTATCGACCGTTGCTCGAGTACGCACGCAACCGGGGGATCGCGGTCATCGCGCTGAACGCCCCGCGCGAAGTCGTCTTCGAGATCGCCAAGAGCGGCCTTGATGCGATTCCGGAGGACATGGCCGAAAGCCTTCCGGAACTCGACCTCGACGATGCCGGGCACCGCGCGCTGTTCGATGAGGAGTTCGACGTCGACCAACACGAAGTAGGCGACGGAATCGAGCGATACTATCAAGCGCAGGTGGTGTGGGACGAGACGATGGGGAGTCGTGTTGCGGGGACGCTCACGCAGCCCGAGGCCCCGCATCGGATGGTCGTGTTCGCGGGCAGGGTGCACGTAAAGCGGGGCCTTGGAATTCCGGAGCGCGGCGCCCGTCGCGGCGCAAGGCCGTTCTTGGTCGTGATGCCCGTGACCGACAAAGAATTGAAGGCCGAGCTCAAGCGGCCATCCGAGGAACGCTCCGCCGACGTTTTCTGGGCGGTAGAGCCCTAAATTCGGCCAATTTGCGCCGCGAGCCTCTGCAAACTAGAACACGTTTCAGTTTCGCTACGGACCTCGAAAGGAACCCGATGACGGATTGCTTCATCTACGACGCGGTACGGACGCCGCGCGGCAAAGGACGAAAGAAGGACGGTGCCCTTGCGGATGCGCCCCCACTTCGCATGGCCAAAGCGGTTCTCGAGGCACTCCCCGTGCGTGGCGACTTCGACAGCGCAGAGATTGAGGACGTGATCTTTGGCTGCGTCGAACCCGTCGGGGAGCAGGGGGCGAACATCGGTCGCATGGCGGCTCTGATCGCTGGCTACGGGGATGGTGTTCCTGGGTTACAGCTCAACCGCTTCTGCTCTTCTGGCCTCGAGGCGGTCAACATCGCCGCCGCCAAGGTGAAGGCCGGCGACGTGGATCTCGTCGTGGGTGGAGGCGTCGAGAGCATGAGCCGGATCTCGATGGGCGCTGCGGGTGGCGCTTGGTCGACCGATCCCGAGCTTGCCATGGGCACATCCTTCGTGCCCCAAGGCATCGGCGCCGATCTGATTGCCACGAAGCACGGTCACAGCCGTCGGGATGTCGACACCTTTGCAGCCGAGAGTCAGCGCCGCGCCGCCGAGGCATGGGATCAGGACCGTTTCCATCGTTCGATCGTTCCCGTCAAGGACACGATTGGCGTGACGATGCTTGATCGTGACGAGCACATGCGCCCCGGAACCACCGTGGATGATCTCGCAGCCTTGAAACCCAGCTTCGAGATGATGGGGCGCAACTTCGGTTTCGATGCCGTCGCAGTTCAGAAGCATCCTGAAGTGGAGGAAATCCGTCACGTGCACCATGCCGGCAACTCTTCTGGGATCGTCGACGGGGCGGCGGCCGTCCTGATCGGCAGCAAGGATGCTGGCGAGCGGTTGGGCCTTCGCCCACGTGCCAGAGTCGTGAGCTCGGCGACCGTGGGCAGTGAGCCTTGCATCATGCTGACCGGTCCGGCCCCCGCGACGCGAAAGGCTCTCGGGAAGGCACGGATGGAGGTCTCGGATATCGATCTGCTCGAGATCAACGAAGCCTTCTCGTCCGTGTGTTTGCTCTTCATGGAGGAGATGGGGATCGACCCATCGATCACCAACGTCAACGGCGGCGCGATCGCGTTCGGTCATCCGCTCGGCGCCACCGGCGCGATGCTGCTCGGCACGTTGCTCGACGAACTCGAGCGTCGGGACCTCGCGACGGGCCTGGTCACACTCTGCGTTGGGGCAGGGATGGGCACTTCCACCATCATCGAGCGAGTTTGAAGAACCATGACGATTATCGACTATCGAACCGAAGACGGCATCGCGATTCTCACTTGGAATCAGAGCGATCGCCCGATGAACGTGCTGAGCGGACCGGCCCTTCAGGAACTCGACGCGGCGATCGAGAAGGCCGCGGGCGACGACGAAATTCGTGGAGTCATTTTGACGTCTGGCAAGCCTGGGATGTTCGTCGCCGGCGGAGACCTCGAGCAGATCGAGTCGCTCGGATCAGGACCCATCGACGCTGAAGACCTTCTGAGACGGACGAGTGAAGTGCTCGCCCAGTTCCGTCGCATGGAAACGTGCGGCAAGCCTGTGGTCGCGGCTTTGAATGGTGTCACGCTGGGAGGCGGGTACGAACTCGCGCTCGCCTGCCACCGTCGCATCTTGGTGAACCAACGTCACGCCAAGGTGGGGCTTCCGGAGGCCGGTCTTGGTCTCATGCCAGGCGCCGGAGGCACGCAACGTCTACCGAGACTCATTGGTCTTCAAGAGGCCCTCGGACTGATCATGCAGGGCAAGCAGGTCGGCCCCGAGGACGCCCTTCGTAAGGGCTTGGTCGATGCGTTGGTCGAGCCTGACGAACTTCTCGATGCCGCGAAAGCGTGGATCGCTGGCGGCGGCACCGCCGTCCAGCCGTGGGACCAGAAAGGCTTTCGAGTGCCAGGGGGTGGACCCGAGTCTGTGACTTTCGCGCAGACCCTGATGGGCTCGAACGCCATGACCCACGCCCACACCTTCCGAAATATCCCCGCCCAGGAAGCCATCCTGCAATCGGTGTACGAAGGTCTGAGCCTTCCCATGAGCCGCGCGGGCAAAGTCGAGACGCGGCAGTTCATTCGTGTCCTGCGAGATCCGGTCGCACGGAGCATGCTGAGGACGCTCTTCTTCAGCCTTCAAGAGTGTCAGAAAGGTGCGCGCCGCCCGAAGGACGTTCCCAAGTTCGACGTGACGAAGCTCGGTATCTTGGGCGCCGGTCTCATGGGGCAAGGGATCGCACACGTGTCGGCGAAAGCTGGCATCGAGGTGGTCCTGATCGACCGAGATCTCGAGAGTGCGACGCGCGGTCGTGACAAGGTGGCCAGTACCCTGGATCGACGCTTGCAGAAGGGCCGAACCACACCCGACCGAGTGAAGGAGATCCTCGCCCGCATTGGCGTCAGCGCGGACTATGACGACCTTCGAGACTGCGATCTCGTCGTTGAGGCCGTGTTCGAGGACCGAGACATCAAGGCGAGCGTGACCCAGGCCGCGGATGCCAAGCTTGGAGCCGGGGCGGTGTTTGCGTCGAATACGTCGGGCCTCCCGATCAGCGACCTCGCGAAAGCCTCGAGCCGACCCGAGAACTTCATCGGTCTTCATTTCTTCTCCCCCGTCGAGCGCATGCAGATGGTCGAGATCATCGTGGGGGATCAGACCTCCCAGCAGACGCTTGCCAAAGCGTGGGACTACATTCTCAAGATCAAGAAGGCCGCGATCGTGGTAAACGACAGCCCCGGGTTCTACACCAGCCGGGTATTCGGGACGTTCATCTCGGAGGGGAATCATCTCTTGGTCGAAGGCGTGAACCCGGCATTGATCGAGAACGCCGCGAAACTCGCCGGGATGCCCATGCCGCCGCTCGGAATCTCGGACCAGGTCGGCTTGGGGACCATGCACAAAGTCGCCAAGCAGTCGGAGCGAGATGCAGTTGCCCAAGGAACGGAGTGGCGACCTTCCCCGGCGCAGGCGATCATCGCGTCCCTGGTCGAGGAACACGACCGCTGGGGGGCACATCCGCCGCCCCACGATGACGGAACGGCCCGCATCCCAGGCGGCTTCTATGACTACCACGAAGGGGGAAAGCGCCTGTGGCCTGAGCTGGGCTCCGCGATGAGTCCTTGGATCGAGACGGGCAACGAACAACCATGCGCTGACGTCGTCCGCAAGCGCTACATGTTCACACAGTGTCTCGAGGCCGTCCGCTGTCTCGAGCAAGGCGTGATCAGCGATGTTCGCGATGGAGACGTCGGTGTGGTCATGGCTGTCGGCTTCCCTGCGTTTACCGGCGGCCCGTTTACGTTCATCGAGAACTACGGGCTCGCCGAATTCGTGCGAGACGCAGAGGACCTTGCCTCGCAGTACGGCTCGCGCTTCGAACCGCCCGCGTTGCTTCGCACCATGACTGAAGAGGGGCGATCCTTCTACACGTGAGGCAATCGCGCCCTCGGCCGACTAGCGATATCCCGCCGCTTGGAGGGTGAACAACCTGGCGTACTGGCCGTCGCGGGTCATCAGACTCTCGTGGGTGCCACGTTCGGTGATCCGGCCCCGCTCGATCACGACGATCTCGTCGGCCATTCGTACGGTCGAGAACCGATGCGAGATGAGGATCACCATTTTGTCTTTCGCGAGACGCCCGAAGCGTTCGAATACCGTTGCCTCGGCTTCGGCGTCCATCGATGCCGTCGGCTCATCGAGCACGAGGAGGTCCGCGTCTTGCCGCATGAACGCTCGGGACAGGGCGACCTTCTGCCATTGGCCGAGGGAGAGCTCGCGCCCATCGTCGAACCAACGCCCGAGCTGGGTGTCGTAGCCGGAAGGGAGACGCTCGATGAAGTCGTGTGCCATGCCCTTTTCCGCGGCGGCGCTCCAACGCTCGGGGTCGCTGAACGCATGGACGTCTCCCACGCCCACATTTTCGCCCGCCGCGAGTTGGTAGCGAACGAAATCCTGAAAGATCACGCCCACGCGCCTGCGAAGGATATCGAGCGACCACTCTTCGAGTTCGAGTCCATCGAGCAGAATCGTTCCCTCAGTGGGGCGATAGAGTCGCGTCAGGAGCTTGATGAGAGTGGTCTTGCCCGCGCCATTCTCACCTACGAGCGCGAGCTTGCACCCAGGGCGCAGATGCAGTGAGACGTTCTGCAGTGCTGCTTCCTCGGAATCAGGATAAGTGAAGCTCACGTTCTCGAAGCGAATGCCGTCGCCGGGCTTGGACCCGATCACTGCGGTCCCCGTGTTCCCGCGAGTCTCGTAGTCTAGGTACTCGTAGAGGTTTGATAGGTAGAGGCTGTCCTCGTACATCCCGCCGATCGAGGTCAGGATCGCTGACAGCGCGGATTGGCCTTGTTTGAACACGAGAAGGTACATCGTCATGTCGCCCAGCGTGATGCGCTCGGCGATCGTCTCGATCGCAATCCATGCGTAGGCGCCATAGAACGCAACCGTGCTCAACAGGCCAAGTGCGAAACCCCACCCACCGCGTCTCAGCGTCAGGGCGCGGTCTTCCACGAATAGCTTTCGAAAGATTTCTCGGTAGCGCTCGAGAAATACGGGCCCGAGATCGAAGAGCTTCACTTCTTTCGCGAAATCTTCCCGAGCCAGCAGCACTTCGAGGTAGTTCTGTTTCCTGGTCTCGGGCGCGCGCCACGTAAAGAGACGAAACGCGTTCGCGGAGAAGCGGGTCTCGACAAAGAACGCAGGAATCGCAGCAACCACCAGCACGACCAGCGTCCAAACCGATAGCTGCAACAGCAGTCCGCTGTACGCGATCAACGAGAACGAATGCTGCACGAGCTGGAAACTCCGCATGACCAGGCTCAGGGGCCGTTGCGAAGCCTCCCTTCGGGCGCGGGTCATGCTGTCGTACAGCTTGGAGTCCTCGAACGCCACCAAATCGAGGGTCAGTGCCTTCTCGAGGATCATCTCATTGACCCGTTGGCCGAGGAGCGCGCGCAGCAACTGCTGGCAGGTATTGAGGCCGCGCTGCGCGCCGGCGAGCACTGCGACGAGACCGAGCTCGACCGCGACCCACACCAAGGCGTCGTTCCGATCGGCGATGGACCCCGTTCTTGCCGCGTCGACCACAGCATCGACGATTAGCTTCCCGACCCATGCCGCCGCCGCGGGAATCACTCCGGCGATCAGGCTGAGGATGCCGAGGATGACGCTGAGGCTACGGCTCGTGGTCCAGACGAGGCCAAACCCTTGCTTCAGCTGGCGGAATACCCCGAAGATCGGCGCGCCATCACGAACATCATTCGGCTCCATCGCCCGGAGTCTAAGGCGGTTGTCGCCGGTGGCTAGAGGCGGTCTGCCCTGGAGAGCGCGTCGTGCTCGTGGTACGACGCGCCCTGCTTTCGATGAATGATCTTCGCAAAGGACCGCGGGTGCGCGAAATCCCGCCGGGAGACAACCGACAGCGGTTGGTATGTCCGGACTGTGCTTACATCGCGTACGAGA
Source organism: Polyangiales bacterium (assembly GCA_049670545.1). Classification (GTDB taxonomy): domain Bacteria; phylum Myxococcota_A; class Polyangia; order Polyangiales; family Houyiibacteriaceae; genus SG8-38. The sequence continues at coordinate 15,461 of JBATTM010000526.1, read as the reverse complement.
ACCCGAAAGTCGTCGTTGGCGTGGTCGCAACTTGGGAAGATCGGCTTCTCCTGTGTCGTCGCGCGATCGAGCCCCGCAAAGGGTACTGGACGCTTCCCGCAGGTTTCATGGAGATGGGAGAGAGCCCCGAAGAAGGCGCGGCGCGCGAGGCTTGGGAGGAAGCGCGAGCCGAGCTCGAGATCGTCGATCTCCTGGCGCTCTACAGTTTGGATCACATCAGCCAGTTGCAATTGTTCTTTCGCGCACGACTGCTCTCCCCTGAAGTGTCGGCTGGCCCCGAGAGCGAAGAGGTCGGACTGTTCTCATTCGATGCGCTTCCCGCCGAGGAGCTCGCGTTTCCCTCCGTGTACTGGGCGATCGACCACTATCAGCAGGCACGCAGCATCACGTATGCCCCAGGGTTTCGAAATCCCAACGGCGCGGTCGGCGACATCCGTCGTGGCCGCTAACCCACGATCGCGTCTGCACGGACACGGCGGCCGCGTTCGTGTCGGGTGTTTGTAGGCGAATTCTGCTTGGCACGGGTCGTGCTTATTCAGGAGCCTCAGGAGGTTCCCATGAACACGCAGGCCCAGATTGTAATCCTCAGCACACTCGCGTCCTTGCTCACACTCGGTTGTGCCGAAGGACCGGAAGCGCCCGCCGCCGTGGAGCGTGCGGCGGCGAGCACCCCGATCCTCATCTCCGCGTCCCCGACGAACCCTGGTTCCGTCTACGACTACGCGAAGGCAGAACCCGACCCGGTCTTGCGTGCCCCGAAATCTCAGCCGGAGATGCTTGTGCAGGACGAGCCACACGCGATCGAGCCCGGCGATGACACGTTCGACGATCTTGCGGTGCCCGATCTGAAAAGCGCGGAAGGCATCACGATTCGGCGCATGTTGACGACACCGGATGTCGAACACCGTGAACCCCGTGCCGCGTCTTCCATCTTTTCGCACGGGGAGACAAAAGTGTTCGCGTTCCTCGAGGTTGAGAACGTTTCTGACGATCCCAAGACCCTCACGGTGTTCTTCATCGCCCCCTCCGGCAAGGTGACCGGTGGAGTCGAACTCGAGGTGCCGGCTTCGATGCCGCGATGGCGTACATGGGCGTTCACCCGCTTCATCGACGAGGTCGGCCCATGGCGCGTCGAAGTTCGCAGCCCGACGGGCACACTGTTGGGCTCACTCCCGTTCGAGGTTGCAGAGGGCTGCTGACACTGCAAATTGCGGCAGCTGGCGCGCGATCCGCTATGCTCTGGGTGATGACCGAGTCCTCGGTGGTGTCCCGGATCGCGCACGAGTCTTGTTTGCGTGCGCCGCCCCTGCTGGCGAAAGGCCATTGGTGGGAGGAACTCGACCGCGACTTCGCGCATCGCCCCGAGGGTTTCAACCTGGCCCTTGCGGATCGGTTGCGCGTGGGAGCTGCGGCGACCTTCGACCATGCCCTGCGCACCGCCGGTGCTTCGATGATCTCGAGCATGGCGATTCCGGTCGGCTACAACCCCATCCAGCTCCGGCGCGCTCACCGCGATGCTGACTTCTATGGCGAGATTGCGGAGTCGGGCGACGCATCGCGCTTCTTTCTGAAGCCACCAACCGGTGTTCGTGTTCATGCCAAGAAGGGCAGGTGGCTGCCTCGCTTCCAGCCGAAGGACGGAACGTGCGAGGCGATCTCGTTCGAGAGTCCGTTCGAGCCCGTGAACCCAGCTCAGCGCAAGAGCTACTTGCGACATGGCGCCAACCGGGTCGCACACGCGCGCGTGCTTCGTCACAACGATGGGCCACGTCCGACTATCGTCGCGATTCACGGATTCACCGCGGATTGGTATCTGATCAACGAATGGTTTTTCGCGCTGCCTTGGTTCTACCGCATGGGCTGCGACGTGGTGTTGTTCACGTTGCCATTCCATGGGCCCAGGCAGACTCGGTTTTCTCCGTTCTCCGGGCACGGTTACTTTGCAGGTGGTCCGTCTCGCATGAACGAGGCGGTCGCCCAGTCGGTGTTCGATTTTCGAATCTTGCTCGATTGGCTCCAGACCAAGAGGGGTGTCCAACAAGTCGGTGTCACGGGGCTCAGCCTCGGCGGATTCACGAGCGCGATGCTCGCGAGCGTCGAGGATCGTCTCGCCTTCGCGATTCCCAACGTGCCGGTCGTGAGTTTCGCCGACCTCGTGCTCGAGTGGCAGCCAATCGGATGGATGTTGCGGGCGGCTCTTGCCACGATGCGACTCGACCTGGCGGATGCACGTCGCCTCGTCGCCGCAAGTTGTCCGCTCACGTATGCACCGGTGCTTCCGTCTGACCGTCTGATGATCGTCTCTGGCGTGGGAGACCGTCTGGCCCCACCGAAGCACTCGAGACTCCTGTGGGACCACTGGAACCGCTGTCGGATTCACTGGTTCCCGGGCAGCCACGTCATCCACATGGACCGTGGCGAGTATCTGATCGCGATGGCGCGTTTCATGGTCGGGCGCGGCTTCCTACCCCAGAATACGCTGCCCGACGTCTGATAGACGTGGCATTTTTCGTTGCCCTGAGTACCCTCTGCCGGCTTGGCTGAAGGAAGGTATGCATGGAGCGCGTGATTCCACTGTCCCGCCGTAAGGGCGATATCGCAGTGCTGGTGTTCTTCTGGATCAACATCTTGTTCATCACCTATCTGGTCGACGTCGAACAGATCGTTCTCCCCGACATCAGTGGCGACTGGGAGTACCCGTTGTGGCCGCCGGCGGCGGCGGTCGATCTCATTCATTGGTACGGGAACAACTTCGACCCCGTTCTGATCGCGCGCCCCGCCTGGTGGCGCATGACGATCTGGATCGATTCATTGTTCTTCGGCCCGTTCTACGTCTTCGCGATCTACGCATGGACCAAAGGGAAGAACTGGATCCGAATCCCCAGCGTTCTTTGGGCCGGCGTGATGATGACCAACGTGGCGATCATTCTCGGCGAAGAGTTCATGGGACCACACGCGACGCCCGCGCCGTGGCTCGTCCTCGCGCTCAATGCGCCCTGGCTTCTCTTTCCGATCTACGTGATCAAGCGCATGTACAACACAGAGACCCCTTTCTCCGAGGTTGCCTGACATGGGCACGTTCGTGCGGCGATACGGACCGTGGGGTGTGGTCGCGGGAGCGTCCGAGGGAATTGGCGCTTCGTTCTCGAGGCGCCTGGCCAAGCGCGGCCTCAATCTAGTCTTGTTGGCAAGACGCGCCGCCCCTCTCGATTTGCTGGCGTCCGAACTTCGTCGCGAACACGGCGTGGAAGTGCGTACTCAGTCGCTCGATGTCGGATCCGCAAATTTGCGCGAGGGGTTGGCGACCGCCACGCAGGATCTCGACGTCGGGCTCGTGGTGTACAACGCTGCGTACTCTCCCATCGGTAGATTCTTGGACGTCGAGCTCGAAGACCACTTCGATGTGCTCGACGTCAACGTTCGTGGTCCGCTGATCGTGTCTCACTACTTTGGACGGAGGCTTGCTGCGCGTGGTCGAGGGGGTCTCATTCTGATGTCCTCGATGAGCGGTTTTCAGGGCACCGCGATGGTGGCCAACTACGCAGCGACCAAATCCTACGACAAGATTCTCGCCGAGGGCCTCTGGTACGAGTTGCGCGAGAATGGCGTCGACGTCCTTGCGTGCGTGGCGGGAGCGAAGCTTACGCCAAGTTTCATGAGCTCGACCGATCGCTTCCCCAACAGCTGGCTTGCCAGGCCCATGCAGCCTGATGAGGTCACGGGGCAGGCTCTGCGCGACCTTGGGAGGCAACCGGCCGGGGTCTCAGGGCGCCGCAATCGCCTCGGAGCGACCCTATTGTCCCGGCTGCTTACCCGGGGTGCGGCCATCCGCATGGTGAGCAAAGAGACCGAATACATGTATCGTTAGCGGCGAAGATCGCGCGCAAACTGCGGGCCGAAAGGCGCAAGTGTGCATGTGGGTTCCCTTCCCGCTATGCTGAGGCCCGCTTCGTCGGGAGTCGAATGAACGTTTTGGTCACCGGAGGCGCCGGGTTCATAGGCGCCAACTTTCTCAATCTTCTGGTGCCCCGCTTTCCCGAGCATCGGTTTCTCAACGCCGACAAGCTCACGTATGCGGCGAATCCGGGGAGTCTGCATGCGATTGCGGACCTGCCCAACTACGCGCTGCGGGTCGTCGACATCACCGATGCCGATGCCGTCGAAGCAATGTTCGCGGAGTTCAAACCCGATCTGGTCGTCCATTTCGCGGCTGAGAGCCACGTCGACCGAAGCATTCTCGGCCCACGTGAGTTCGTCCGCACGAACATCGAAGGGACGTTCAATCTCGTCGAATCGTGCCGGAAGCATTGGACCGGTGCGAAGGAAGGGCTGTTCCACCACGTGAGTACGGACGAAGTATACGGATCTCTCGGCGCTACAGGGCTCTTCGTCGAGACCACTGCCTACGACCCGTCGAGCCCGTACTCTGCGTCCAAGGCTGCCAGCGATCACATCGTGCGCGCCTATCACCGAACCTACGGCCTTCCCATCAAGATCACGAACTGCTCGAACAACTACGGTCCGATGCAGTTCCCCGAGAAGCTCATTCCCCTGATGATCCTCAACGCCATCGAACGGAAACCTCTCCCCATCTATGGGCAGGGGGTAAACGTTCGTGACTGGCTGTACGTGGAGGATCATTGCGAAGCAATTTGGTGCGTCATCGAACGAGGGGAGGTCGGGCGGACGTACAACATCGGTGGCGAAAACGAGCTGAAGAACATCGAGGTCGTTGACACGCTCTGCAGGATCGTTGCCGAAGAGACCGGAGTCGACGCTGAGGAGTTGCTCCAACTCAAGGAGTTCGTGCAGGATCGACCGGGACACGATCTCCGCTACGCAATCGATGCCACGCGGGTTCGCGGGGAATGCGGATGGGAACCGAGGGAGAGTTTCGATACCGGCATCCGAAAGACGGTGCAGTGGTATCTGACGCACGAAGATTGGATACGAGACGTCCGTTCGGGGGAGTACCGCAACTGGATCGATCTCAACTACGGCAGTCGCACGACCTGAGGACGGCATGATCAGCAAGGGCATCATTCTAGCGGGTGGCACGGGCACGCGACTCCACCCACTCACGCGGGGTCTGAGCAAGCAGCTCATGCCAATTTACGACAAACCAATGATCTACTACCCCCTGTCGACCCTCATGCTTGCGGGTATCAGGGAGGTTCTAATCATCACGACACCGCACGAACAGGCATTGTTTCAGGCGCTTCTCGGCGATGGGAAGAGCTGGGGCCTCGACTTGCGGTACGCGGTGCAGCCGAGCCCCGATGGTCTGGCCCAAGCGTTCCTCATTGGTGAAGATTTCATCGATGGGCAGGCCTGCGCTCTCGTGTTGGGCGACAACATTTTCTACGGGCACGGCCTTCAAGGCCTCCTGATGGACAGTGTGCAACGCAATGAAGGCGCCACTGTGTTCGGTTACTACGTCAACAATCCGAGTGCGTACGGGGTGGCGGAGTTCAACGACGATGGGGTGGTCGTGGGGCTCGAAGAGAAGCCAGTGGCGCCAAAGTCCAAATACGCGGTTGCCGGCCTGTACTTCTACGACGATCAGGTGGTGGCGCATGCGAGGGCGTTGAAGCCATCTGCCCGTGGTGAGCTCGAGATCACCGATCTCAACAGACGATATCTCGACGAAGGAAGACTCCGTCTCACCAAGTTCGGGCGTGGCGTGGCGTGGCTCGACACCGGCACGCCCGAAGCGCTGTTACAAGCCGCCAACTTCGTGCAGACCATCCAAGACCGGCAGGGGCTCCGCGCGTCTTGTCCCGAAGAGATCTCATTTCGAAAGGGTTGGATCGACGCCAACCAGCTCGGGGAACTTGCCACGCCTCTGGCGAAAACGGCCTACGGGCAATACCTCAGGGCACTCGCGGACGGGTTGGAGGTCTGATGAAGGTCCGGGAGGGGTCGATTCCGGGGCTGATCGTCATCGACCCGGTGGTGCACGGAGACGCGCGTGGCTTCTTCGTGGAAACGTATGTTCGCGACCGCTACGTCGCGGCGGGAATCACCGAGCCCTTCGTACAAGACAACCTATCGCTGTCGCAACGGGGGACTCTCCGAGGCCTTCACCTGCAACATCCATCTGGGCAAGGAAAGCTCTGCTCCGTCCTAGATGGCGAAGTGTACGATGTTGCAGTCGATGTCCGGGTCGGATCGCCGACATTCGGGCAGTGGGAAGGCGTGACGCTCTCCGCTGACAACAATAGGCAGTTCTACGTGCCGGCGGGCTTCGCCCACGGCTTCTGCGTGCTGAGCCCACGCGCCTTGTTTTCCTACAAATGCACGAATCTCTATTCCGCCGAGCACGAACTCGGCATCGCGTGGAACGACGATCAACTCGCGATCGATTGGCCTATCGACGACCCGACTCTGTCCGACAGAGATCGCACCAATCCAAAGCTGCGCGAAATCGCCCCCGGTCGTCTCCCAAGCTATGCCTGAATTCATCGTGACCGGCGCCGGGGGCATGCTGGCACGGAGTTGGGCGCACCGATTGACCACGGAGGGAATCGGATACGAGGCGCTGTCACGTCCCGATCTCGACATCACCAACCCGGCTGCGGTGGCGGCCACAATAGGCCCGTCGACCGAGTGGGTCGTCAATTGCGCGGCTTGGACCGACGTCGATCGAGCTGAGTCCGAGTTTGAGGCAGCCAACACCGTCAACGCTGACGGGGTTCGTGTTCTTGCGGAGCGCTGCGCGGCTGTAGGGGCCAAGCTCGTCCACTACAGCACAGACTACGTCTTCGACGGCCAAGCGGGCTCTCCCTACCAGACCGATCATCCTCGAGCCCCAATCAATGCATACGGGCGCAGCAAGGCGTCAGGCGAGGAGTTCATCGAGAAGGCGGGGGTCGGGCATCTGTTGATTCGGAGCAGTTGGCTCTATGCCCCTTGGGGCAAGAACTTCGTTCTCACGATGAGAGACCTGGTACGGAGCCGCCCGACCCTGCGTGTTGTCGATGACCAGCGTGGTCGCCCGTCCTCGTGCGAGAACATTGCAGATGCCACGCTCGGCCTCATTCGCCACGGCGTCCTCGGCACTTTCCATGTGTGTGACGGCGGGGAATGCACTTGGTTCGAGCTTGCCTCGAAGATCCGCGACGTGGTCAATCCGTCGTGCGTGATCGAGCCTTGCACGACCGCCGAATTTCCACGCCCGGCCGCACGTCCCGCGTTCAGCGTGCTGGATATGTCGCAAACCGAGAGCGTTCTCGGCCCCATGGCCGATTGGCGCGATCGGGTGGAAGCTCTGCTGACGGAAGAAGGCTGACACGTGGAGGGCGATCCGAACATCCTGAGTACAGTGATCCTGTTCTTATGGGTGCCGGTCTCCTTGTGGGGGCTGCGTCGATGGCCGCCCGCCAAGGCGACTGCGATCGTCTTTCTGACGGGCCTACTGTTTCTGCCCGAAGTTGTAGCGTTCAAGGTTCCCGGTATTCCCGAGTTCGACAAGCATTCCATCCTCGCGCTGTGGCTCATGATCGGAATCGCGCTGTTTCATCGCGAACGCTTGAGAAGTGTCTCGTTTCCTTGGCAGTTCAAGTGGTGCATCGCGTTCCTCCTGCTCGGTTGCGTGATGACGGTGTTGCTGAATCAGGACCCACTACAGTACGGGTCGAGTTACGTGCCAGGGCACGTTCCCTACGACGTTGTGCACTTCACCATCGAGGCGCTGCTCATGTCGGTGTTGCCGTTCGTGATCGGGATCACGATGTTTCGAGGTGGAGAGGATCTGCGAGCGTTACTTCGGATGTTTGTCGTAGCCGCCGTGCTGTACTCCGGCTTGCAGATCGTCGAGATGATTCTCAGTCCCCAGATGCACCGGTGGGTCTACGGTTTCCACCAACACGGGTTTGGCCAAACGATGCGCGGCGGAGGATTCCGCCCGATGGTATTCATGGGACACGGGATCGCCTTGGCCATGTTTACTTCGATGGCGGTCGTCGCTGCAACTGCTCTACACAAGGTTGACGCCAAGTTCGGCCAAGTTCGGGCGCGGTGGGTGGCAGGCTATCTTTGGTTCATTCTGGCGGTGTCGCGAAGCGTCGCCGCGTTGCTCTACTCGTTCGTGACGGTCCCTCTCGTCCTCCTCACGTCGCCGCGCACGCAAGTAGCCGTGGCCGCAGCTCTCGCCGGAGCACTGATGTTGTATCCGGCCCTCCGCGCGAGTGACTTGATTCCCATCGCGAAGATCAACGAGATCGTCCTCGAAAGCTATGGGCACGAGAAGGTGGGGTCGCTGGGTGTCCGTTTCAAGAACGAGGCCCAGATGCTCGACAAGGCAAAGGAACGGCTGGCCTTCGGATGGGGGGGGTATTGCCGCCCGTGTGTGTATGAGCCCTGGAGCGGCGAGCTGCAGTCAGTGCGGGACGGCGCTTGGATCATCGCGCTGGGCGACCAAGGTCTGGTCGGTTTCGTTGGCCGTTTCGGGTTGCTCGTGTTTCCGATCTTCGTCCTGTTCCGGCGAATACGGTCCGTCCCCGGCAACGCGAACCGGCGCCTCTTGGCGGCGCTGGCGCTGATGATTGGAATCGCCGCCTTCGATCTGATCCCGAATGGAACGTTCAACGCGCTAGCGCTTCTGTGTAGCGGAGCGATGTACGGCTCCATGGTCGGTGTCTTTCGGGAGGCGGCCGTCACCCGCCAGCAAAGACGAACGGCACGACTCGAGGCAGCCCGTCGGATGGGAGAGGTTCCGGCATCGTGACCGAGGACGAAGCACCGAGCGGAAAACAAGATCTTCAGTCATTCAAGGGGAGGGCGACTTCCGGAGCCGCATGGACCGCGCTCGGATTTGGTGGGCGCCAGCTGGTTCGACTGGGGTCGAACCTCATCCTCACCCGGCTGCTCTTCGAAGAGTTTTTCGGCCTCATGGCTCTCGTATCGGTCGTCATCGTCGGCATCCAACTGTTCTCGGATATCGGCATCAGTCAGGCGATCATTCAGAGTGAGCGGGACGACCGCGCGTTTACCGACACTCTCTGGACGATCGAGATCATTCGTTCGGTCGCGGTATGGCTGGTTGCGCTCGTGGCCGCAGGCCCTGTTGCCGAGTTCTATGAGGAGCCGATTCTCGCGAGCCTGATTCCGATCGCCTCGTTCAGTTCGATCATCGAGGGCTTCCGATCCACCAACTACTTCACCGAGAACCGCAAACTCCAGATGAAACGAATCATCACGCTGGAGATCGGTGCCCAGGCCGTGGGCGCTGTCGTGATGGTCGTGTGGGCGATTCAGTCCCCGACCGTCTGGTCACTCGTTGCGGGCGGGCTCACGACGGCCTTCGTGGGCATGGTCTGGACTTGGATCGGCCTGCCTGGGCCACGGAATCGCCTTCACTGGGACCGGGAGGCCGCCGTGAGCCTCTATCACTTCGGACGGTGGATCCTGCTGAGCACGATCCTCATGTTTCTCGTGGGGAATGCGGATCGAATCATATTCGGCAAGCTCGTGACGATGGCGGTCCTGGGAGTCTACAACATCGCGCTCAACCTCGCGATGCTCCCCTCGGCCGTACTGAGCCACGTAGCCTCATCGGTCGTCTTCCCCGTCTACAGCCGCTTTCATCACGACGGGCCCGGGATGCAGTCGGTGTACCAGAGCGTCCGACTGCCCTTGTTGATCATCGGCGGATGGGCGACGGCGGGCATCGTGGCCGGTGGACCCACAATCATCGACATCCTCTACGACCCGCGATACGTCGAGGCTGGGTGGATGCTGCAGATCCTCGTAGCTGGGCCGTGGTTTGGCGTGGCGATGGAGTCGTCCAACGGGAGTGCCCTGCTCGCCCACGGTCACACGCGGTGGTTGGCGTTCGTGTCGTTCGCGAAGCTCATCGGCATGGCAGGACTCATCCCGCTTGGGTGGTATCTCGGTGGATTCACCGGTGCGATGTTGGGGCTCGCTGCGTCAGACATCCTTCGTTACCTGGTGTCGGTCATCGGGGTGCTCCGCGCCGGGCTGGACGGCCGCAAGCAAGACTTCCAGATGACGGTGCATGTGGCGGTATCGGGGTTCGCGGGCTGGTTCGCCGTCCAGATGCTGGAGGATTGGGGGGTCGTGAATCCGTTTTTTCATGCGCTCGTGATCTTTATGATCGTTACGATCGCGTGGCTTCCGCAACACCGACGTCTCTGGCGCCGATACGCACGAACGGGGCACCTTTTCTTTGCCGAATCGTGACGGCTCTAGGCCCGTTTCATCCAGTACGCGGCGACGTTGCCCTGACGATCCGACAAGGACTTGAGATCCTCTGGAAGCGACAGCACGACGTAGCCGATGCCGTGGTTGCGTCCCAACCGATGCTGGATCGTGTTGAGGGTCAGCGCAGAAATCCCGCCGGACCTCACAAGCACCAACACCCGATCAGCGAGTCGAGAAGCGCGTCGCAGCGCCTGCCCTTCGAAAGTGCCGTCCCAAGCCTCCAGGCTCACACGGTCGGTTCCAGGCTCGGCGCGCACGTGCTCGATCGATCGGACCGCGGGCCTCTTTGCAAGGGCAGTCGAGCGAGGTTCGCGTAGAATCGGATACGGCCCAGCAGGAGGAGGTGGCGTCAGTACGACCGGTGATGGTAGCGGAGTGGCTGTACCCGCGACCGTGGAGGTCGACGGCGAAGCGGCCTGGGGCGCGGCGCCTGCGATCACCCAATCGTTGTTCATGCGCTCGGCCAGCTCGATGGCCAGGGGCCCGTCGTCCGGTGACGCCCCCACGATCAGTACGCTTCCACGTGCATCCGGCGCGTAGTCGTCGAGTCCCGCCACCAACTCGTCGAGGCCATTCGGGTCTTCGGGCCATGACGTGGTTCCGAGGACCGGCCCGCCCCCCCAGAACGCGACTTCCGAGGGCGTCTGTACTCGCAAGCCTGGGAACTCCTTGTAGAGGGCGAACACAAGCGCCAAACCGAAAAGAATCATGGGCACCGCACCGAACACCACGACTTTCGCCTTATTGCGAAGCGGATACTCGGGCACGGACCCCGGGTCGAGAACAACGAAACCACTCGACGGATTTCCCATGGCATCCTCGAGCGCGGCTTTTGCGCGGCGAAGCTCTTGCATCAGGCCTTCACTCACTTTGACCTCGGCCAGCAGGGAGGACGCCTCCCCCTCGATGGCGGAAAACGTTTCGACCCGCACTTGCGCCTTGTCCGCGAGCTCGGTCATCCCTCTGTGCCTCTCTTGGAGCGCTCGCAAATTCGATTGCGCCGTCCGCAACTGTCCCTCGATTGCTTGGTGGGTGGAGTTCGCGGACACGATACCGCTACCGGTCGAGCCACCGACCCGGAGCTGTGTGCGCATCTGTTCGACCTGCTGCTGGAGCGACTGCACCTGGGGGTGGCTTTCCGACAGCGTTGCCCGGGCTGTGGCGAGTCGCTGTCGCAGCTGATCGTACGCCGCGCGCTCGGGCGAGCTGCCACTCACGACCGTGGTTTCCGGAGTGCTCGCGAGTTGCGCCTTCAGGCTCTCCACCCGGGCCTCGAGCGCACGAACTTCGGACACTCCGAGCTCGCTGTTTGCTCGGAGGTTGGCCGCGGACTCGAGCATCGACTGCTGCTCCCTCGACAGATCGGCAATGCCGTGGGTCTCCCGGAACTCGTTGTATCCTCTGCGGGCTTGGTCGGCGTGAGCGTCTGCTGCCGCGATCCGTTGTTCGATCCGCAAGATCTCGGCCTCGATTCGTTCTGCCTGACGCTCCTGGTGGTACCGGATGAAAACATCACTCACGGCGCGCGCGAAGCCCGCGGCATCTTCTCCCGTTTCTCCAGGCGTCGTGATGCTCATCGTGCTCCCCATGAGGTCGATGTTGTATCCGATGAGGGCGGAGAGGGTGGTGAGGCTTCCCCCAAACTCGATGTCGTTCGCGATTCTGCGCAGGACTGCCTGGCGACGAAGCGCGTCCGCGGCGGGCCCGAGCTCTGTCTCAGCCCGCATCCCTTCAATCGCCGAGATTCCTTCAAACTTCAGCACGGCAGTGGACTCGTAGCCACTGGTGAGCACGAACTTCGCGATCACGAAGCCGAGGAAGAGACCCACAGCGCCGGCCCCGATCAGCAGCTTCTTGCGCTTCAAGATTGCACGACGAAGCCGAAACGGGTCGACTGGGAGGCCGGGTCGCGTAGTGCGCGGACCCCCTGTCGGTTCATCGATCGCCACTCGACCTCACTCTCATCAGTACGCGTTCTTTCTCGTTCGCGAGCCGAAGACCGTCATGAAGATGATCTGCAGGTCCCACAGAAGGCTCCAGTTTCGGATGTAGTCGAGGTCATGCTCGACCCGCCTCTCCATTTTGTCTAGCGTGTCGGTCTCTCCGCGCCACCCGTTGACCTGCGCCCAACCGGTGATGCCGGGTTTCACCTTGTGCCGCAGCATGTAGCCCTCGATCTTCCTTCGATACAGCTCGTTGTGGGCGACCGCGTGGGGCCGCGGGCCTACGATACTCATGCTCCCTTCGAGTACGTTCAGAAACTGCGGGAGCTCGTCGAGGTTGGTGCGCCGCAGGATCGCGCCGAACTTGGTGACGCGTGGATCGTCCTTGGTGGCCTGACGAATCTCTGCGCCGTCTTCAGTCACACTCATCGAGCGAAACTTGATGACGTCGATCACCTCGCCTTTGAGCCCGTATCGCCGTTGCTTGAATAGCACTGGGCCCGGGGAGGAAAGTTTGATTCCGACGCTGATCACTAGCATCGGGACAGAAATCGCAACTAGGATCAGCGATCCTAGGACGACGTCTTCGAGCCGCTTGAGCCAGCCATCGACGCCGTAGAAGGGCGTTTCACGCAGGCTCACCGTCGGGATGTCTCCGAGGGTTCCCCAGCGCGCATGGAGGAGATCGAAAGCAAAGAAGTCTGCCGCCAGGTAGACCGATGCTGTCGTGTCCGACAGCTGACGAAGCAGCTCGTTGATCCGAGGCTCCGCCCTAAGTGGAAAGGCGATGTAGATCAAATCGATCTCTCCTGCCCGCGCGGCATCGACCGCGTCGCGGAGTGCGCCGATGCGCCGACCGAATGCCGTGTCGATGGGGTGGCACCGTTCTTCACCACGATCATCGAAGAAGCCATGGATGCGCAAGCCAAGCGACGGGTTCGCGTGGATCCGCTGCGCGAGTTGTTCCCCGAGTTCGGTCATCCCCACGATCGCCGCCGCCCTCGTGTTGTATCCGCGCGATCGTAACTCTCGCAACACCAGGACGATCCCAATGCGCCAGAGCGAGATCAGGAACGGCGCGAGGAAGAACCACGACGTGATTGTGACGCGGGAGTAGTCCTCCGAGGTTTTCAGCAAGAACGCGATGAACAGTAGAACCGGGACGACGCCAGCGATCCAGCCCAACGACGCCCGGACCACGAGCTGCTTGAGACGAACCGCGCGGGAGTTCTCGTATAGCTTCAGCGACTGGGCAATCAGCCCGAACACGACGGCACCGGTTGTCGCGGCGAACCACGAGCGTTCGTTCCACTCCTCGCCGCGCGCTAGTGTGGGAAGCCAGAGGGCCAGGTAGATCAATCCGAAGTCGGCCACCCGCATGAGCGGCGCCAGCTCGGCATCGGTCCCCCGTCCCCAGTCGGTGGGTTTCTTGCTCGGCATCAGTCGTTGAGGAACAGTATAGGCATACCGGCCCCACTTCTCACTTCAACCTTGCGGGCGACTGATAGGCAGGTTAACCAGCAATATGGTCCATTCTTGGGCAGTCTTTCTTTGTGTCTTGGTAAGCGCCTGCGCGGCCAATCGATATCCGGGCGCACCCACGGTGCCTTCCGACGACCCCGCGTTCGCCGCCCCCGAGCCTGTTGTTATGGCCGGCCTCGAGGAAGATCCGCCAGAGGCGCTGCGCCTCTTGCCGGGCGATATCATTGAGCTGACGACCGTATCTGCGCAGACGACCAAGTACCCTGGCCTGATCGTGGATGCCCTTGGGCAGGTTCACGTACCGCTTGCCGGAGATATCGTGGTCGGCGAGATGACCCTTACCGAGGCCGAACGGGCCATCGAGAAGGGGCTCCGTCAGTATGACCGCTTCGCACGGGCAAATCTGATCATCACGAAGGCAGACGGCCATGTAGCATCTGTTCTTGGGGCCGTGCAGACACCGGGTCGCGTGAACGTGCCGCCCGGCATGCGTGTCGCCGACCTCTTGGCGGAAGCGGGTGGTCCGACGACCGCCCAGACTGAGCAAGCGCAGAACCTGTTGGGTAACCTCGACCTGGCTCGGCTCGTGCGCGACGGGGAGACCGTACCTGTCAACGTGAGCGATGCAGTCAAGGGCAACCTAAAGCACAACGTACGCGTTCGTGCTGGCGACCAGCTTTATGTGCCGCCCGGCACGGACATGCTGATCATGGTGATTGGAGAGGTCGAGGCCCCACAGCCGATCGCGTACCGGCACGGCATCCGGCTCACCGAGGCGTTGGCCCGGACCGGTGGAATCTCCGACCGGGGTGATCGCAACGACGTGCGCATCGTGCGTGGGCCGCTGCGCGAACCGCGTATGTACACTGCCAGTGTCAAGGATCTCGTCAATGGTAAGGCGACCGACGTCGTTCTCGCGCCAGGAGACATCGTCTATGTGACCAAAGCTTGGTATGCTTCGACCGCGGACGTGCTGAACGCCTTGGCGCCTCTAATCGCGGTAGCGAACACGGCCGCGATTCTGGCGATCGCCGAATCGTTCAACAGGGCTCCATAGCGCCCATGGGCGGGGAGGGCGTGTTCGGACCGCTCCTCGACGAGCGGGTCGTCTGCGAGGAGATCGACCCCCGAACGGTTCAGGCTCGCCTTCATCCGGACGAACAATCCATCGTCGAGGGGGCAGTCGCGACTCGCGTCGCGCAATTCACGGCGGGCCGCCATTGCGCTCATCGTGCGCTCGCAAGGTTAGGCGTTCCAAATGACCTTCCCTTGCTTCGGACGGAGGATCGCGCCCCGCTCTGGCCGGCGGGTTTCGTGGGAAGCATCACGCACACCGACTCATGGTGCGCGGCCGCGGTTGCACGATCGTCCGACGTCCTCGCGATCGGTATCGACGTCGAATCGGCGACTCCACTCAGCCGCAGCGTCCTCGATCGCGTGTGTACGGCCGCCGAGAAGGAACGCTCCCGCCACCTGCCGATTCCGCACCTCTGGGGAAAAGTCGTCTTCAGCGCCAAAGAAGCGATCTACAAGTGCCAGCATACACTGACAGGCAAGTTCCTCGGATTTCATGCGGTAGACTTGGAGCTCGACGAGCAGAGCTTCGTTGCCACGTTTCGCGAGGATGCCGGGAGTTTTCGTGTCGGCGACACACTTCGCGGCCGGTATCGTGTCACTGCGGACGTCGTCGCAGCGACCTGCCTCGTGGAGGCTGCATGACGAACCTGCCGATCCGCGTCGTAATCGACGTGCCGCGCGGAAGTTTCATCAAACGTGGCGACGACGGGACCGTCGATTTCATCTATCCACTCC
>JBATTM010000525.1:0-1817 GCA_049670545.1 Polyangiales bacterium | reverse complement strand
CCTCGTCGTCGCCGTCCCGGCAAAAGCGGGCCAACGCGTCAAGAAAGGCGACGCGCTCGTCGCGATCGAAGCCATGAAGATGGAAACCGTTATCCGCGCCGAAAGCGACGGTGAGATCAAGTCCGTGCCGGTCAGCGTCGGAACGCAGGTCGAAGCGCACGACCTGCTGGTGGAACTGGCCTGAACGACGCCGCAACCTTGCGCCGCCTGGCGTCACGGCCTCGAGCGAGGCCGTGTGGTGCCCTACACTACCCGGAGCGCTCTCGAATCAGACTGCGCCACTCCCGAGCGTCGGTTGCATCGGTAGATGGCGTAGGCCCATCCAGGCAAGAGCGCTGATGTGTTTGGCGACATCCTCGACGGATGGCTTTCGTTCGTCCGTCCACCACGTGCCGACGAACGTGACCATTCCGACGAGTGCGTTGGCGTAGATCGGGGCGGCTTTGGGGTCGTACCCGGCTTCCTTGAACGCGAGGGCGAACACGTCGCCGACTCGTTCCGCCATGTCGTGTAGAAGGCTCGAGATGGTGCCGCGCGACGAGCTCAACGGGGAGTCTTGGGAAAGCACCGCAAAGCCGTCGGGATGATCCCGGACGTAGCGAAGGAAGGCGAGCGACGCGCGTTCGACGCGTTCGCGCGGTGACCCCGACGAGATGGCTTCCGTGATGCGGCGGACCACGTAGTCCATCTCGCGGTCGACGATGACTGCGTAGAGCCCCTCCTTGCCGCCAAAGTGCTCGTAGATGATCGGCTTCGAGACCTTGGCCCGCTTGGCGATCTCTTCCACCGAGGTCCCCTCATAGCCGTGTTTGGCAAACACCGAGCCGCCCACCTCGATGAGCTGGGCCCGGCGTTCCGAAGCGGGCAGACGGCGGCTTCTGCTTCCCATTGGCCCAGAATGCTACGAATGCGTAGGTTACGCCATCGAAAAATAGATGAGAAGATCCAAGCAGTTGCCAGTCACTCTCCGACTATTACAAAACAAAGACGTTGACCCTTTGCTACGGCGACGTAAGTTACGTTCTCGTAGGTTACTGATCCGGAGGTTAGCGATGATTTCGATGTCAGAAATGGGAGCCACCTGGAAGCGCGCAGGAAGCGCCATGGCCGAGCGGTTGTTTCTCGACCGCCAGGCCGAGTTCTGGGTCGGCGAGCTCGACCCCGTTCTCTCTCTTCGTGAGCTCCGCGCGACCGTGGTCGAGGTCATCGACGAGACCCGCGATACCAAGACCTTCGTCCTCCGGCCAAACGCGGCATGGCGCGGACATCGCGCCGGGCAGTACACATCGGTCGAGGTGGAGATCGACGGCGTGCGCACGCGCCGCTGCTACTCGATCTCGTCGGCCCCCGGCGAGGCACTCGTTTCCATCACGGTCAAGCGTGTGCCGGACGGCCGCGTGTCCACGTGGCTCCACGACACCGTGCGGGTCGGTCACATGCTCCGCCTGGGCGACGCCGCCGGAGACTTCGTCCTGCCGGCTCCGATGCCGGCGAAGTTCCTGCTCCTGAGCGGTGGCAGCGGGATCACCCCGGTCATGTCGATGCTGCGCGAGCTAGGCGCACGGGATGCGATTCGCGACGTCGTGTTCGTCCACCACGCGCGCAGCCGTGCCGATGTCATCTTCGGCGACGAGCTTGCAGGCCTTGCCGCACGCCACGCCGGCCTCCGCCTCGTCCTATGCCTCGACGACGATGCATCAGGTCCGCGTGGGTTCGACGAAACGCACTTCGCGAAGCTCGTCCCCGATTTTCGGGAACGCTCGACGTTTCTGTGCGGCCCGAAGCCCCTCATGGACCGCGCCGAGCGGCTTTGGGAG
>JBATTM010000524.1:0-3232 GCA_049670545.1 Polyangiales bacterium | reverse complement strand
GTCTAGGACCGGAAAGTTGAGGGAATTCGAATGACGAAGGCAATGAATGCGTTCTATCGGTTCTTGGAAGAACCGCTGTTCCCATGGGCGCGCGTAGCCCTTGTGCTCCTCACTCTGCTCGTAGTCGCAAGCTTCACGGCTCCCATGTGGCACATCCGAATGGTCGCGCCGCAGTACCCCGAGGGGCTCGATCTCTTCATCTACTCGTACAAGGTCGACGGTGGGCACGATGGCGCCGACATTCAGGAGATCAGCACGCTCAACCACTACATTGGCATGCGACCACTCGATCGCTCGGAGCTGACGGATCTCGACTGGATTCCGTTCTTGTTCGCCGGCATGATCATTCTCTCTCTGCGGACTGCCGTCATTGGCGGGGTCAGCGCACTCGTCGATTTACTGGTGCTGACGACCTACGCAGGGATATTCGGATTCGGCAGGCTCTACTACAAGCTCTACACGTTCGGTCACGACCTGGATCCGAGGGCCCCAATCACGGTCGAACCGTTCACACCGGTCATGTGGGGTCAAAAACAGATCGCAAACTTTTTCACTGAAGCGAATCCGTCGGCCGGAACCTACTATGTCGCTGCCTTTGCGGCTGGGCTCGTCGTCCTACTGGTGGCGCACCTGGCAGTCGGTCGGCGCCGGTACCAGGAAACGGCGGACGTGGGTGCGCGCGTTTCAGCAGCCCGGCAGCCCGACCCGGGTTGAAACCCGCGGGCTGACCGCCTAGGCCTTTGTGAACGCCAGCCCGGGTGGGGTTCGGCCAGGTTCGGCACTAGGGGCGCCACTCGACACCTACGGACAGTGAGCGTCCGCCAACTCGATCAGTTGACGCGAAGGTTCCTTGATCCTCGAAACGCTTGATGGTGGCGTACCCCACCGCTGGCGTGATGAATAGACTGCCGGCACCGCCGTTGCCACGAACGAGGAACCGCGCGCCCACGGTGCCGAAACCGTAGAGCGCCGGGGACCCGCCGCCACCGCTGAAAACCAATGTGGTGCGTCGGTGCACGGGAGCGAAGAGTGATGCAGACACCGCCCCGAACTGCACCTCCTTGTCCCGAAGCATCGCGCGCGTGCTCACGGCGAGATTCAAGCCATCGAGCGGCCCGAAGCGTGCCGTTTGCACGAGTGTCGGTTGGAAACTCGACTCCACGCCAAGGCCCTGGATGTCGCCCTCGGTTCGCAACGCGCCGACGCCTAGACCGATGGAGAATACCTTGTGGTCGAAGCCCGCATCGAACCATCCGTCGAAGACGCTTTGATTGCCCTGCCCGGACACGAGACCGCCGAAGGCTCCCAGCTGGACGCGCATGTACGCCGGAGCTTTGAATCGGTACGTGACGTGTCCGTCCCCCAACGTGGCGAAGGCGAGGTCGTCGTTGATCGGCAAGAAGGGTTGAAGCGAAACACCGATCGAGGCACCATGGTGGCGCGGTCGGTTGATGAGGCGAGCGCTGATTTTCGCCGTCGTGACCCGCACCCTCGCACCTACTTCCGTGGTCTCGCCCATGCCCAAACGGACGCGCGCATGCTGGGGCGCAACCTCGAATACTTCGCCTACGAGTACGACTCGTTCGGTGCGCACCTGTTGGCCTGCGATCTCCTGTTCGGAGAACGCGAGTACGGCCACGTGATCGCCCTCGGTGATTCCGTCTTCCATTCCGAGATCGACCAGGAACGATCGGGTGTCGAGCGAGACCACTTCCCCCGTCCCACCCCTGCCGCGGAATCCGGAGGATGCCCCAACCGTCGCGGACCCTCTCGCAACAGGCTTCGTGACCAGGGCGAGGCTGGCTGCTGGCCGGAGTACGACCTCCCGGAACTCGACGAAGACTTGGCCCCCGCGTTCGAATAGACCCACGATCGGCTCGGGCGCGATCCTTCGCTCGAGAAGTGTCGCCGACGTATCCGTCGCGCGAACGATGAGCTCGTGCCCGCACGCGATGTATCGCCGGCCATCGACGATGACTTGCTGGGCATCAGTGCAAGGCAGGCTGGAAGGCGGCGGGGGTGGTTCCGCGGACGCCGGGGCCCCGAGGCCGAGCACGCACGAAAGAGTGAGGAGAAGGGGAATGTGTGTGTACATGCTTCCTGGTAGAGCAAGGCCCGTGCCCAGCGATCCGGATCCAAAAAACCCTGTAATTGCAGGACCTATCCGACCGGAGTGTGGCTCCAATGCGTCACCCCTGTGATGAATTTCGGCCACACAGCCGAAATTCAGATGCGAGGCCACGGGCGGCCATGGAGTCTTGTCAGCGGGGGTGAGTCGAGAGACGCTGGCTGGGTGCCCTGGCTGCTCCTGCTCTTGGTTGTCGCGAGTCTTGGCTTCCCGATCGCCGACTCGGTCAGTGCGAACAGCTGCGCTCCGCCCCGGGAGATAACCGCCGGGTTCTTGGACGACGAGGAATACGACACGATCGCGGTCCCTCGCAATGTTGCAGTCCTTGGCGCCGGGCTGGTCTGGACGCGGATCCCGCTCGAGGTCCCGCTGACGGAGACGCCGCTGCCGGGTCTGTCTAGGCCGCAGTCACCCTTGGACCCGAACGTCGAGATTCGTACGGATACGGGGCGAGAGTATGACGACCAAACCGCGCGAACCACGGAATCTATCGATAACGAGGCCCCGACCGCGGTTGAGCTGCTGGGTGTCTTTGATGGCGGTTGTGACCGGTCGCTGACCGTCGATTTCGAGGAGCGCCCAACCGACGACCAGGATTCGTCCTGGGAGCTGGCCTACGCCGTCTACGTCGGTGCGACGAAAGAGGAGGCAGAAACCGGATCCCAGCCCTCAGGAATCTGGGCGGGAGGCTACGGGATACGCAGCAAGACGGAGGGATCGTGGATCGCCATTTCGGTACTCGACCTCGCTGGCAACGAGAGTCCACGGTCTAACGCCGTAGAGATCATGTCTCGACCCGCGGCGTGTGCGGCGAATGGTCGAGGAGGAATTCCGATGTCTTTCCTCGTGGCGATATCGATGGCGCTGCTGGCGCTTCGCTCGAGGGTCAGCCCACGACGAGCGAGCCCGATCGGAATCAGAACGGGTCGGCGCCGCATTCCATGACGGATGCGTGCTCGGGTTGGCAAGGGGCTTGGGCGAGGCCTTGATCTTCGTCGGGGTCACATTGGAGCGTGTTGGCCGCGAGGCAGTCGAAGAGGGCATCCATCTGCGTCGGGCAGCGTTCGACATCGTCGACGCAGTCGTCGACGCAGTCCGGGGTCG
>JBATTM010000523.1:0-2009 GCA_049670545.1 Polyangiales bacterium | reverse complement strand
ATCATAGGCAACCCCGTGATCAACGCTGGTGCGTACGAAAGGGAGCCCCCATGTCACGTTTACCGCCTCACCCCAGTCGAGGAGCTTCGACGGAATCGTGGCCTGGTCGTGGAACATCGCAACCACCCCATGTGCGCGACCATCCGCTGCGTACCGAAACGCTGCTTCTGCCGGCGTGGGCCCGATGACCTCGACACCCTGACCCAAGAACTCCTGGTCTTCGCGAAGTGACTCGAGCGCGGGGCCGATTGTCGTCTCCTCCTCGGTGCCGAGCAGCCCGCCCTCCCCGGCGTGCGGGTTGAGCCCGGTCACCTCGATTCGGAGCGGCCGCTCGTTCGGAACCCATCGCAGCAGTGCTTCGGCGAGGTGACGCACGGTGCGGTCGATGTGCGCAGCCGTGACTGTCGAAGGGACCCGCTTGATCGGCCAGTGCGTCGCCACCAGGGCGACTTTGAGACGCGGCCCGAGAAACATCATCGTCACGCGCTCGACGTTGACGCCCGACCGCCGCGCGAGATGCTCGGTCTGCCCGCGAAAGGAAACGCCCGAGAGGTGCACAGCCTCCTTACTCACAGGTCCGGTCACGAGAGCGCGCGTAAGTCCCTTGGACGTTGCGTCGCAGGCGGCATCAAGCGCCTGACGCTGGACGGCGCCCCCATCGATCGTGGCGTCTCGCGCCTGCACCATCGCAAGAGGCCAATCGGCGACGTGAACCAAACCCACCTCACCCGCCTTCAGCGTTCGCGCATCGGCGGGCTCGATACGGCGTGCCAACTCGAAGTCGAGTGTTCGGAGGGCGTCTGCCATCCACGCCGCATCCCCAAAAACGACCGCACGATCCTCGCCGAGCGACTGCGTCAGTGCCGCGGCCGTCACCACGGGGCCGACGCCAGCCGGATCCCCCGTCGAAATCGCCAACGGAGGACGCATCACGGCTCTTTCATCTTGTAACCCACGCCGCGAACGGTCTCGAGATTGTTGACCGAGTGCCCCAGCTTCATCCGAAGCCGCCGGACATGGATGTCGACGGTGCGGCTACTGCCGTAGTAGTCCACCCCCCACACGCGTTCGAGGAGCTGCTGGCGCGAGAAGACGCGTCCCCTGTTTTGACAGAGGAAACTCAGAAGCGCGAACTCCTGATGGGTGAGCTGTCGCGGACGACCGTCGATCGTGACTTCGTGGGCGGCAAGATCGATGCAGAGCGGGCCCATCTTGATGCGCTCCTGCTGCGCGAACTCGCTTCGGCTCCAGTCGACGCGCCGAATCCGCATGTACAGCTCCGCCGGGACATATGGCATCAGAGCGAAATCATCGAATCCATCGCCCGAGTCGAGACGTGACAGTGCGTTCAGCGTCACGCCAATGATGACGGGGACCTCTTGGAGCGGTTTGGCTGAGCGAACCCGGACGAGAGCCGCGCGACCCGCGTCAGCCTCTTCGCCGGCCTCGATCACCACGACAGCAGGAGGATTGTCGCTGAGCTCGTCCTCGTCGAGGCGGTCCCAAAGGCTCGCGGTCTTGAGATCGCAGCCAAGCTCGTGCAAGCAGGCAACCGCGCTCTCCGGGCGCTCTTCGAGGCCTTCTCGGCCCACGACGAGGATCCACATCGCGGTCTCCTACAATGATGGCGCCCACGACGCCAGCCGGAGAGGCGACTTCGGGGCCGAACCTCGCTATCATGGCGGGACCAATCGTACGGAGACGCGTGGGCACCAAACACTGGAAAGTCCTGATCAGCCCACTGGGCACAACGGACTCGCTGTACGAAGGTACAGTCGACGCGGCCACGTGGCTTGCCGCACTCCAGCGAGCGAGGCACGAACTCGGAGAGGACGGTGGGGTCCCACCGGGTGCAAGCTGCAACGTAAGTCCGCACGGCATCGTGATGATCCAGGACGCGCGAGAACGTCGTCGCTACCAAATCTCGCCGGCTCAGGCCCCGAAGGCACCGCCAGGGACGAAGCGCCCGGTCGCGAGCCGCCCCGAGTTCGACGCGGTCGACCCGGTGC
>JBATTM010000522.1:0-4499 GCA_049670545.1 Polyangiales bacterium | reverse complement strand
TGTTCATCGAGTTGAGCATCAGCTTCTCGTACGGACGCGCTTTGTACGGACCGACACTATCGCTGAACATGTAGCGCGCGATTTCATCCGCTGTGCTGCGACTGAAGTCGAGAATCTCGATCGTCTTGTCGGCGACCTCGAAGCTGTTGCTCGACGAGGGATACTCGTGGAGCGCCTGCAAGACCATGGCGCGGTCCAGCAGAAGGAGCGCGTCGTTCTTCTTGAGCGGCTCGGGAATCTCGTTCTTGTCCCGCACGCCGAGCGCTCCGTTCGCGGCGGAAAGCGCGACCTTGAGGTCATTCGCGTCGAGCGCGGTTCGTGTCTTTGCCGTGTAGTCTGAGAACGTCTTGCACCCAGTGCAGCAACCCACGATGAGCAGCGCCACCGCGATGCGACCCCGCACACTCGGCCGGTCACGCTCTCGAAGGAGGATCACGACCTAGATGATCGCCTTGGTGATCGGCGCCTGATTCTGAAAGAGGATCTCGCCCGTTTCGACCGACACGGTCCGAATGAAGAGATAGTATTGGACGCGACGCGCTTCTTCGGTTCGCTCGTCGGTGGAGAATACCCTGCCCGAAACGATGTACCTGACGCCGAGCTGCCGCCCCCACTTCGCCGTCTGCGTCGGATCGAACGCGGTGCTCTCCTGCTGGTGTCGGATCTCGTCGATGAGCGCGTCCTGCCCCTCGAGGCTGATCACCCGCACCGGCGCGAAATTGACGAGTTGAGACTCGATCTCGGTGCTGAGGGCATTGAGCGCGCTTCCGATGTGCTCACTGGTTTCATTGCGAATCGGGAGCACGCCCACCGTCGGCTCGTTCTCCGCCTTCCAGCGAGCCATCAGTCTGGACGTTCGGAGCGCCTCCATGCTGATCTTCAACGCCTGCTCGAGGTCTTTGCGATCGAGCTTCGTGCTCATGGCGGCGTTATCGAGGCCGGGGGTCTCAGAGCCCCGCACCGCCTGAGGGCCAGCGCACCCGCCCATGGCGACGAGACAGGAAATGAAAAGCGTCGCCCCGAAGCGCCGCAATGATATTGTGTGCCGTGTGGTCATATTGGTTTCCGCCCTGATGAGACCCGGTGATAGCACGGACACCGCCACTCGGCAGTTTCCGCACCGGGACCGAGATGACGAGGCGTGGCGCTCTCGCCTTCAACGAATGTGCTAGCGTTGCCGCGTGACCTCCTTCCTCGTCCGAAGCGGGCTGGCCCTCATCGTCTCCTTCATCGTCCCCTTCATCGTCTCCTGGGCTTCGATCGCACACGCGGACGACGACCCGCTCCCTGCGGGCAGCGAGCCCCAGTACGGCGTCATGCCGATGGCCTCCGAGGGTAGCGATCCCCGACTCGAGAAGCGCCTGTCGAGACAACTCCGTCCCAAGTACGACCGGCGCTACGCCAAGGCGAAGGCGGTGCTCGGACTGCTCGGTGGTGTTCCGCTCTTTGTCGGGAGCGACGTCGACCGTTCGGTTGTCAGGCCTGGCGGCGGGTTTCTCGTGAGCGCGGGCGCCGACCTCGGGTATGTCGTTCCGGAGATCGACTTCGGCTACATGTCGGTACCCATCGAGGAACCAGGGTTTTCCAGACAGCCGCTTCAGCGGCTTGCCCTCGGGATCGGCGCGCGCGTGCAATTCCCAAACAACTCACCGGTCGTCCCGTATCTCGGTGCCAAGTTCGATTCGCAATGGTGGAAGTTCGACGTGCCCTTCACGAACTGCAGCCTCTTTGCCTGCTCTACCGGAAACGGCTTCAGCTTCGCCCCGGGCATGAGTTTCCGAACCGGTTTGACTCTTTCATTCTCTCGCTCAGTCGCCGTCGATATCGGCCTCCGCTACGGCCTCTCGTTCACCGGAAACAACGTCTTTCCCACGACTCGGCATTGGCTCGAGCCGAGCTTCGGTTTTCGTTTCTGGATCTGACGGGCTCGATATGGTTCCCGAGATCGACGCCTCCGCAGTTCCGTGCGTAACCACGGCGCAGATGATCGAGGTCGATCGCGCGATGATCGAAGACTATGGGATTCTGCTCATCCAGATGATGGAAAATGCGGGTAGGCACCTCGCGACCCTCGCCCGCATCCGTTTCTTCGAAGGCAGTCCACAGTCCAAGAAGGTCGCCGTACTCGCAGGCAGCGGCGGAAACGGGGGCGGCGCCCTGGTGTGCGCCCGAAGACTGAGTGCCTGGGGAGCCGAGGTCGAAGTCTTCGCGACCCATCCGCCGGGGTCGTTTCGAGACGTCTCAGGTCATCAGCACGCGATCGTCGAACGCCTGGGGGTCGCCATCCACACGACGCTTCCCTCCGCGGATGCGGCGTTCGATCTCGTCGTGGACGGAATCATTGGCTATGGCCTCGGCGGAGTGCCGCGCGGGTCGGCCGCCGATCTGATCGAGTGGACGCGTGCGCAGGCCGCCCGTGTCCTCTCCCTAGACGTTCCTTCGGGCATCGACACGACCACAGGGACCGCGTTCGTCCCCTCCGTGGTCGCTGACGCCACCATGACACTCGCCCTCCCCAAGAGCGGCCTCCTCGGTTCTGCAGTGCGGAGGAGCGTCGGCGAACTCTACCTCGCCGACATTGGTGTTCCGCCGCAGCTCTACCGGGCTCCCGCCCTTGGTCTCGACGTCCCGCATCTATTCGCAGAGGGAGACATCGTGAGAGTTCGGTTGCCAGGCTAGAGACCAGCCTTTTTTCGAACCTCACCCTTCTTGCCGAGACTATACCCCGCGGGGAGCTTCTTCTGGAGTTGGTCGCGAGGTCCGGCCAGCTTCCACTCCCGTTCCATGAACCCGTCGAGAATGATCATGCGAACCCGGACGCTCTCCTCCCGGAGGAATGCGTCGGTGAGTTCTCCGATCGCGCCCTGCGCTTCGTCCTGGGAGAAAATGGCGCTCGTCGCATGAAATCTCACAGTCTCGTTCATGTCTTCCAAGAACCGGGTGACCGCGCCGACCGTGCGCGCGTCCTTGGTGTCTTCGAGGCTTGCGATGGCGTCGATCTTCTTCTGGGGATCGCGCTCATACCCGGTGTCCATCTTTTCGAGCAGCTCGAGAAGCGCGGTGGTCACCTCTTCTTCCCCTTGAATCTCTCGGAGAATCTTCAGGGGCCAGGCCAGCGTGTCACCGGTTTCGAGAAACTCCCGCACCGGTCCCACTGCTGCACGTCCATGCTTGACGATCCCGAGGAAGGTTGCGTTCTTCTCTTCGCCGTCCGTAATGCTCGGGTCCACGCGCACGGTGAACCGGGTGAGAAGCCCGCGTAGCGCTTCCTCCGACCCGTCGTCGGCCAGCGCTTGAATTGATTCCCAACGCTCGTGTTGCTGGGTGCGCTTGTTGGCGACTCTTGCGAGGTGCTTCTTGAGCCCACCACCGCCGGTAAAAACATCGAACAACCCCATGACGCGACACGGAGTAGGCCGAACAGGAGGCTGGCGCAACGGGAGGACCCGGCGCCCGCCCAAACACACCAGGTCAGCGAATGATCACGGGCCGAAGGTTGACCTGACCCCCGATGGTTTCGACCTTGAATCGCACCATCTGCGCGCCGTGCTTCTTGAGCAAATGGTCCGCATTGCCGCGAACGCGGTTGAGGAACCGATCCTCGGGAATGTTCGACACGTCCTCTCCCACTGCCTCCTTAGCAGCGATGTAGTCACGAAAGAGCTGGGTGTAGTATCGATCCTCGGGCATCGCGGCGAGCACACCCGCATCGGGATCGTCGACCTCGACGGGGCCACTCGCGCCTCCAACCACCTGCACCTCCTGGCTGCTGGTGTTCACGGCATCCCAACCACCGCTGCTCGTCACAGCACGGCCCTCGTCGTCTTCCTCGGCAACTCCGGTGAATAGATTGATCAGCTGATTGATCCGATAAGACAACCCCCCGAGTTCTGCGCTCTCGACTTCGAGCCGCACATCGTTGCGGCCGTTGATCACGGCCAGCAGGTCGTCTTCCATGCGCTCGATCGGCTCCATGATGTTGTTCGCGACGATGAATCCGTAGATGGCCACCCCGATGATCCCAAGGAGCGTGAGCCAAAGGATCATCGTGGCGACGCTGGCAAGGGCCGTACTCTTGCCGAGATCGGCAAGGATCACATACCCGGCTTCGACGCCCGACACGTGCGGAAGGGGTGCGGTGACCCCGACGTACGGTTTGCCGCGCAGCGTGGTTTTCCAGGGCGTCGTGCGTTTCCCTTGCAGCGCGGCATGAGTCGCTTTGTCGAGCGGTGCCGAATACAACACCTTCTGAAGCGCATCGCGGACACCTACGGAGGTCGATGTGCTGTAGATCGAGTCGTCAGTCACGAACAGCAGCTCTTGGCCGATGACGGCGGCCTCCCTCTTTGCGAAGCCGTTCGACAGATCGTAGCCGACCAGGAGCGCGCCCATGACGCCACCATCGTCGTTCCTCACAGCAGCCACCCCAACGTGCACGACCTTGTCTTGGTCGAGCCAGACGCCGTCGCGAGCCGCGCCCGTCTCGAGCACTTCGCGCA
>JBATTM010000521.1:0-3954 GCA_049670545.1 Polyangiales bacterium | reverse complement strand
TTCACCGACATGCTGCGGCCGGCGCTCGAGCACATCGTCCCGCGCAACGCGACCTGGTGGTACGTGTTTGGCTCCGCCACCCTCGCTGCGTTCGCCGCCCAGATTCTCACCGGCATCGGCCTTGCGTTCTCGTACGTACCCTCGTCGGGTGAGGCATATCAAAGTCTCGTCTACATCACCGATCACGCGGTCTTCGGCAACTGGCTTCGCGGCATGCACTACTTCGGTGCATCCGCGATGATTCTCATGGCCGGCATCCATCTGGCCCAGGTGTTTCTCCACGGCACCTACAAGTACCCGCGCGAGATGAACTGGATGACGGGTGTTCTCTTGCTGATTTTCACCGTTGGCATGGGGTTCACTGGCCAGCTGCTTCGCTGGGACAACAACGCGATCTGGTCGGTGGTCGTGGGCGCGCAGCAGGTCGCGCGCGTGCCTTTCATTGGCGAGGAGCTCGCGCGATTCGTCGTTGGTGGCGACACGTTCGGCGGCGCCACACTCAGTCGTTTCTTCGTCATTCACGTCTTCCTGTTCCCGGGCCTGATCATCGGTTTCGTCGTCATTCACCTCTCGCTGGTCTTGCGACATGGGGTCTCCGAGATGCCGAAGAAGGGCGAACCGGTCGATCCCGAGACCTACGTCGAGAAGTACGAAGCGCGGCTCGAGAAGGATGGCGTGCCGTTTTGGCCGAACGCTGCCTGGCGCGACATGACCTTCGGGTTCCTGGTCTTGCTCGGGATCGCGATTTGCGGTTGGGTATTCGGGGCGCCTGAGCTCCAGCCGCCGCCAGACCCGGCGCTGATCATCGCCTACCCACGTCCCGACTGGTACCTCCTGTGGTATTTCGCCGTGCTCGCGCTCCTGCCGCCCGCGATCGAGAGCGTCGTCATGGTGGTGGTGCCCGTCGTGGTGCTCGGGTGGCTGTTCGTGCTTCCCTTGTTCTACAACAAGGGCGAGCGCCATTGGTCCCGCCGTCCTTGGGCCGTGGGCGTCCTCGCGCTCATCATCGTTTTCGTCGGGTCGATGTGGATCGCAGGGGTCGAGGCACCGTGGTCGCCCGACTTCGAGGCGAAACCCCTCTCAGCCGCAATCGTCGGTGCCACCGAAGGCCCCGTCGCCGAGGGGGCGTTGTACTTCTACGAGAAGGGCTGTCTCTACTGCCACGAGATTCAGGGCGTCGGCGGTAAGCGCGGACCTGATCTGTCCAACATCGGCGATTTGCTCACTCACGATCAACTCGTGATCCGCATTCACAATGGCGGTACGAACATGCCTGGGTTCGCCGGCAATCTCACCCAGGAGGAGCTCGATCGGATCGTCTCCTTCCTCGAAAGCCGCAAAACCGAGACGCCCCGCACCCTGACGTGGTAACGCATCCCTACGCACCAGAGAGGTTTACGATGAAGACGTCCGTTTCAGCCATGGTCCTGATGATGATGTTCGCGATCGGTACGGTCGCGGCGGCCGAAGACGCCCCGGCTTCCGACCCGCAAACTGATTCTTCGACGGCGTCGCCGGCGGCTGCGAAGCCCCTGGTGCCTATCGACAGCGAGCCTCCCGAACTCAAGAAGCTTGCTGGCAGCTATACACTCGTGGGTAGCCAAGCCGCCAGCGCCACGACGATCGAAGCCTCGATCGACGCCGCCGTGGCGAGCTTGGGTGGACTCAAGAAGGGCATTGCGCGGAAACGACTCGCCGCGGTCAACAAGGCAATCGTCCGCCTCAAGTTGTCGAGCACCGGCAAGCAAGTGACCGTGGGCATGGACAGCTATGTGGTGACCGCGCCTCTCGACGGAAAGCCGGTCGTGGTCAAGACACCCTCAGGCGACGAAGCGCGCGCGTCGTTCAAGCTCGAGCATGCGACGCTCGTGCAAGAAATGGTGCAGAGCAAGGGCACCCGCGAGAACACCTTCCGGTTCAACAGCGACGGCAATCTCGTCATGCACGTCAAGGAGACGAGCCCGCAGCTGCC
Source organism: Polyangiales bacterium (assembly GCA_049670545.1). GTDB lineage: Bacteria > Myxococcota_A > Polyangia > Polyangiales > Houyiibacteriaceae > SG8-38. The sequence continues at coordinate 1,982 of JBATTM010000521.1, read as the reverse complement.
AACGCCGGTATCGTACAGCCTCGTCTACAAGCGCGCCGGCGGAAGCTGAACCAAGAACGCCGCGCCCCCGAAAGAGCGCGGCGTCGTTTCGTCCAGCCGAACACCAATGAAGGGACGGGCTACGCAACTGCGAGAAGGAGTCGCGCAACCGTGTATGGGTCGATGTTCGCGCAGGGGCGGCGATCTTCGAGGTACCCCTTGCCGTCGAGGCTGGTCGCCATGGGAATACGAATCGACGCGCCACGGTCTGAAACGCCGTAGCTGAAGTCCCGCCATGAGGCGGTTTCGTGCGCGCCAGTGAGGCGGTCCTTGAGACCCGCGCCGTAGTGGTCGAGGTGAAGCGAGATGCGCTCGGGCTGCCCGAGGCGCTCACAATACGCGTTGATCAGATCCATGCCGCCGTCTTCGCGCATGGGTGCGGTGCTGAAGTTCGTGTGACAACCTGCGCCGTTCCAATCTCCCTTGGCAGGCTTTGCGTCGTAGCTGATGTCTACCCCGTAAGACTCGGCGATGCGGCCGAGCAGGTAACGCGCCATGTACATGTGGTCGCCCGACTCGACTGGACCGGCTGGCCCGATCTGGAACTCCCACTGGCCGGGCATGACCTCGGCGTTGATCCCGGAGATCTTGAGGCCGGCCTTGATGCACGCGTCCATGTGCTCTTCGACGATCTCGCGACCGTACACGTACTCGGCACCGACGCCGCAGTAATACGGTCCTTGTGGGCCCGGGAAGCCGCCCTCGGGGAATCCGAACGGGTAGCCGTCCTTCATCATCGTGTATTCCTGCTCGAAGCCGTACCACGCGTCGAGGCTCTTCTTTTTCTCGCCTTCTTCGACTACCGCGCGACGCGTGTTCGTCGGGTGAGGCGTGCTGTCTGCGTTGTAGACCTCGCAAAGCACCAGGAGGTTGTCGCCACCGCGCAATGGATCGCGCGTCGCGAAAACGGGGAAGAGCTGGCAATCTGATGCGTTGCCGGTCGCTTGGTTCGTGCTCGACCCGTCGAAGCCCCACTTCGGAAGCTCTGCGACGCCGGCGATTGCGCCGAGGACTTTGTCCAGGATCCCTGCTTCGAGCATCTTCGTCTTCGAACGAAGAAGCGGCGTCGGCTCCGTGCCGTCGATCCAGATGTATTCAGCCTTGATGATGCTCATCGTCTACTCCTACGAATTGTCTTTTGGCCCGCCGGTGCCAGCGAGTTCGTCGGCGTTCTTATCACGGGCATCATGGAAGCCCACCGTCGAAACCCCGCGTCTGCGAGACTTTGGTGGCAGATCTGTGGGCCCTCATTGTTTCTGACTTGTTTCGGCACGCTTTCCTCAGTGAAAAAAGATGGGAACAGGAGTTGTCCAAGTCGGGTTCTCTCACCGGCGCGCGAAAGCGGTGCGTGACTTTTTTCGTGATTCCGGGACCCTGCGAGAGGATGAGCGCGGGGGACCTCAAGTGTGATCTTCTAAACACTTGAAACAAATCGCGAATTCGTCAGGAATGCCGCTCTGACCGGTTTGCACGACTTACAACGTGTATGTAGAATGTCGACATAGTTGGCTTTTTTATATTCTCTGGGGAGTTCGTAATGCATCGTTGGCTTTCGATATTGTTCGTAGCTGTGGGGGTCCTTGGGCTTACCGCTTGTGGCAGCTCGGGAAACCCGTTCGGGTCAGGCGGCACCGGCGGCACAGGAACGCCGCGCCTCGACTGCGACGCCGTTGAGGTTCCACCGGCGAGCTGTGGCGAACCGTGCATCAGCGATTCCGGGTGTGAACTCGGGACGTATTGCGACGGCGACTGCACCTTCCAGTGCATTCCCGACACCCTTCCGTGCCCCGAAGGCATGGAGTGCAACGTCCGCGGGCGGTGCGTCCAAGTGTTCACGGGGACCGGCGGGACCGGCAACAGCGGGGGCGGCAACAGCTGCCAGTCCGTCGAAGTGACGCCGACCCGAAGCGTTCCCAACGTCATGTTCTTGGTCGACCAAAGTG
>JBATTM010000520.1:0-3878 GCA_049670545.1 Polyangiales bacterium | reverse complement strand
CAGGGCGCGTTCGTGATGACGACGACCTGCCCGACGTGTCGGGGGCGCGGCACACAAGCCAAAGACGCATGCGGCGAGTGCGACGGCGCAGGCCAGGTGAACCTCGAACGTGTGGTGAAGGTCACCGTCCCGGGCGGTGTCGACTCTGGGCAGACCCTTCGACTGACCGGCCAGGGTCAAGCCGGTTCGCGCGGAGGGCCTTCCGGCGACCTGTACGTGACGGTCCACATTCGCCAGGACGACGACTTCCAACGCGAGGGGTTCGACCTATTTCATCGCGTCGAGGTGACCTATCCGCAGGCGGCGCTCGGCGACAAAGTCGAAGTGCCAGTCCTCGAAGAGGATGAGGACGCCACTGGCACCCTCAAGATTCCCGCGGGGACCCAACCCGGAGATACCCTGATCATGCGTGGGGCCGGCGTACCAAGGCTCAATGGTCGGGGTCGAGGCGACATGGCCTGCGTGGTTGAGGTGTCCGTTCCGCGCAAGCTTTCCCGCGAGCAGAAGCGTCTTCTCAAGGACCTTGGCCGCACTTTGAGCGAAGACTGAGAAACGCTGGAGATCTTCCCCGTCGAGGGTGTAGCCTAGTCGTCTATGCTGAAGCCTCTCACCGGTCTCGATTCGTCGTTCCTGTTTCTCGAAACCCCGCGCCAGCCGATGCACGTGGGGAGCGTCCTGGTGTTCGAAGGGTCGATTCGCTTCGACGACTTTCGGAACATGATGAGCGAGCGGTTGCATCTGGTGCCGCGCATGCGGGAACGTCTCGTGATGGTTCCGCTCGGGATCGGTAAGCCGTACTGGGCAGAGGACCCGGACTTCAACATCGACATGCACCTGCAGCACGTCGCGCTCCCGCGGCCGGGTGATTGGAAGGAGCTTCGGGGCTTGGCCGCACGGCTCTTTAGTGTCCCGCTCGACCGGTCGCGGCCGCTCTGGGAAATGACCTTCGTCGAGGGGCTCGACAACATTCCGCAAGCGCTTCCGGGTTCGGTCGCGATGATCAGCAAGGTGCATCACGCTGCAATCGACGGGGTATCGGGGGCGGACATGCTTGGCGTCCTTCTCGACATGACGCGTGAGCCGCGCCCGATTCCGAAAGAGAAGCCGCGCCGCGTGCCCCCGATCCCGAACGAGCTCGAGATCCTTCGCTACACCGGGAGAAAGATCGCCGGGAAGCCGCGAGAGATCATCCGGGTCGCCAAAGAGGCCATGGGCGCCGCCAAGGCAACGACCGAGACCCAGAAGAAGGCAGGCTCTCAGGCGCCGCCCAACCCGATGAGCGCCCCCGTGACGCCGTTCAACCATCTGATTTCCGGTCAGCGAATATGGAACACGGCTTTGCTCGACCTCGACCGTGTGAAAGCGATCAAGGAAGCTCGCGGTTGCACCCTCAACGACGTGGTGCTGGCGATCTGCGCGGGGGCATTGCGTCGGTACCTCATCGAGCGCGGGGCGCTCCCGCCGAAGCGACTGGTCGCGATGTGCCCGGTGTCGACCCGCCAAAAAGATCAGCATGGCGCGATGGGCAACATGGTGTCCGCGATGCTGGTCGAGCTTTCGACCGACGTCGACGACCCGATCGAACGGCTCGAGGCCCTCAAGTCACGCTCGAAGACAGGCAAAGCCGTCGAGAAAGCGGGTGCGGCGCGGGCCGCGTCGGACTTGGCCGAGTTCATCCCGTTTGGGCTGGCGAGCCGAATGAATCAGCTCTACTCGAGATTTCACGTGTCGGAGCTGCACAACCCATTCTTCAACCTGGTGATCACCAATGTCCCAGGCCCACAGGTGGACCTCTTCATGGCCGGACACAAGCTCCTGGCGACCATGGGCATGGCGCCCGTCATGGACGGAATGGGCCTTCTCATCACCGTGCTGAGTTACAACGGCGTGCTGTCGATCAGCCCGACGTCGTCACCCGCCGTGATGCCCGATCTCGACAAGTTCACGCAGTACATTCGAGAGGCTGCCAACGAACTCGAGGCGGTCGCCGTGCCGACGCGCGACGAGCAGCCTTCGACCAACGGGGCGGTGGCCGAGGAAGTCGCGTCCTTCGTCGACCACATGCGCACCGTGTTGCACGACACCCCCGAAGACAAGCCCATCGGCACCGGGCGGTTTCAGCTGCGCGTCACCGGGTCCGATGAGAAACAGTGGATGGTCGACTTCGCGGGGCGCAGTGTCACCGAAGGGTCCCAAGACGAATCCGATGCAACCCTCACCATCCGCGGCGACCACCTGAGTCAGATCCTCCACGGCGATCTCGATCCGCAGATCGCCTACGTGCAGGGCAAGCTCCGGGTCGACGGCGACATCAACAAGGCGCTCGAGTTCGGAGTCTTGCTGCCGCCGGAAGCCCGGGCCTAGCGGCCTGCGGCGCTGTAGCGCTCGTCTCGTTGTCGCGGTAGCGCGGCCGGAAGAGGCGGGAGTGTTTCGTCGGCAAGCCACTGGTACACGCCATACGTTTGAAGCACACGTCGCGTGTATCGTCGGGTCTCGTCGTATGGGATCTCTTCGACGAACACATCGAGGGGACGGGTAGCGTCTTCTTCGAGCCAACGGCGAACGGCGCCCTCACCCGCGTTGTACGCCGAAGGGACCAGTGCCGCGTTCGGATCGAGACGGTCCCAGAGCCATGCCATGTAGGCCGACCCGATCTTCAGATTGACCTCGGGTTTCCGGAGCGAGCGCGGCGTCGCCTTCACACCGGCCTCGTCCGCGAAGCGTTTGGCAGTGGGCATGATCAGCTGCACCAGCCCATAGGCCTTGGCCCACGACATGGCATCCGGGTCGAACGAGCTTTCTTCGCGCGCCACCGCACGGACGAATGCCGGAGGGACCCCGTTGTCGTCCGCGATCTTCTCGATCAGCGGAAAGAAGGCCATCGGGTACGTCGCCTCCCAGATGAGTCGCCCCTCGCCTTTTGGAAGTAGTCCCTCGAAGTCCTCGAAGTGGGAGCGAATCACTCGGCTCAGCCGAGCGTCCGCACCAGCATGCTGCAAGAGCACTGCACCCACGACCGCCATCTCGGGATCGACGCCGCGCCCGACCATGTGCAGGATCTCCATCTCGTCGGCCGCGTAGCCCGTGTCGCCGACGATCATGAGCTCCGTCATCCGCGCAAAGGCGGGGTCGTCGAACTCGTCTCGCCACGAGAACACCATCCGAGAGGGCTCGCTGCCCGCACGCATGTTCGTGAGCATCGTTTCGGCCCGTGCGGGGACGATCTCTGCCAGCCGCCACAGCGCCTGTTGGGCATAGTAGCGAAGGGGCCACCGCTCGGCGATCTCGGCATACGCCTCGACCGAGTCGATCCGGCGCCCCATCAGGAAGAGGGAACGCGCCCGCCAGTACTCGGCGCGCCCGGTGATTCCCTCTTCGGGCTCGTCACCACCCTTATTCACCAGTGCATCGAACTGTGTGAAGGCTTCCTCGTAGCGGCCGGCACGAAACTGGATCCATCCAAGCCGAAACAAGGCACGCGGCCACATGTCGCCGTCTGGGTAGCGGGTCGCCACGGTCGAGAGTCGCTCGCTCGCCGCTCGCTCGCGCCCATTCTCGAGCTCAGCCAGCGCAGCACGATAGCTCGCGTCGTCGGCAAGGCGATGGCCTGGGGCTTCCTGCTCGAGCTTCTCGAACTGCACGATCGACTCGTCCCAGCGGCCGATCCGACCGTACGCGCGTGCCGCGTGAAAGCGTGCCCAAGCGCGTGTGTCCGAGTCGATCTTTGCGCAACGGTCGGCGACCTCACGCATGATGGGGGCACCCCTCGTGCGTTCGCGATCTTGCAAGAGCGAACGTGCCTGCTTGTACCGGGCATCACACCATACGGCTGACGCTGGTGTCGAATTGCGGACGACCCGCCCGAAGAGCCGCTCGGC
>JBATTM010000519.1:0-7591 GCA_049670545.1 Polyangiales bacterium | reverse complement strand
ATGCAGATCAGCGCGAGTGCCCTTTTCGCACGAGCCGCGAAACTTCCTCGAAGCGAGATCGCGCGACCGCCGCGCGCGATTGGTCGCAACACCATTCATTCGATGCAGGCCGGAATCGTGTTCGGGTACGTGGGCCTCGTGGACGGGCTCGTCCGCCGGCTCACCGCCGAGATGGATGCCGAGGTCTCGGTGATTGCTACCGGGGGGCTCGCCACCCTCATCGAACCCGACAGCGAGACGATCGACGAAGTCGACGAGTTCTTGACCCTCGAGGGCCTGCGGCTGATCTATCTCCGAAACGCGTAGAGTTACGGTCGCGTCAGCAGAAACATGATCAGCAGGCTCGCGGCCAGGAGGAGTCCCGCCATCGAGTACACCATGAGCTCGCTGGTGCCGAGGCGCGGTCTCGACGGCCATGATGCTGGGATCGAAGGTCGTGACGCGCGGGGTGGCGGTGGCTCGCTGGGTGCCGCTTTCGCGATGGGGAGCAGCGGAACCGATTCGTCGGCCCCGTTCTGAATCGTTTGGAGGCGCGCGTGCAGCGAGGCTTCGGGCTCGTCGGCGTGACGTTCGCGGAGCATCTCTGCTGCGTAGTCGGATGTTTGTTGCGTCGACATCGACCTGACCACGGGTACCCCGAACTCGATCGAAAGGCGGAATCCTCCGAGGTCGATCTGGTCGTGGCTGACCAACGACTTGGGGCGGCCGGTTGCGACCGGTGCTTCGTTGACCCGAGAGCCGTTCGTCGACCCCTCGTCCACGAGTACGTACCCGGGTTCTGCAATGCGAATACTCGCATGCGTGGCGCTGACCGCCGGATGGGGCAGCTGAACATCTGCGCTTCTCGAACGACCGATCACGATGCGCGGCTGATCGAACTCGTACACGAAGGTCGAGGGCTCACCCTTCGCCCACAGCGACTGCACTGCGATACGTACGCCCATCCTAGCCGCCAAGGCTGGCGGTCTGTGGCCTCATGGTCAAGGAATCGTGTTGCAGAAAAGTGGACGGTCGGCCCCAGTTTTGGGACCAGAGGGGAAGGCATTCGATGAACACATCCGTCGGCTACTATCAGGCCCCTCGACCCCCTCGCGTTCCGCTCGACGAGGTCCTCATTCGACTCTATCCAGAAGGCTTCCACGAGGAGGCGTTCGATGCGGACGGCATCAACGTTGGCCCGGGCGGGCTCTCGATGCGCGCTTCGGTACTTCCGCAGGTGGGGTCCACGCTGCGTTGTCAGTTGGACAGCCCGGGGGGACGGGCGCCGATCCACATGGTGGGTCAGGTGGTCTGGGCCCACGATAGCGGTCCCCAGCTCGGCGAGTTTGGGATTCGGTTCACGCGGCTTTCCGACGATGACCAAAACCGCATCGAGGCCCTGATCCAGCAGTGGGGTCGCACTTCCGCCGAGGCGCCCACCGTATCCTTGCGACTGGACGGGGTGGAGTCCCCAATCGTGGCCGAGCTCCAGTCGGAGACCGAACACGAAATCCGCGTCGAGCAACCGTTGCCTTTCTTGGCCATCGGGAATGCCGTCCGAAACGAATCCGTCGGGCGTCGAGGTCATCTCGAGGCCGTGGAACTGAAGTTCGACGAGACCACGCCGAAGTTGGTCTTGAGCATCGGCTACGAGCGGGAGGATGCGCAAGAGGCGGCGAACGCGGCGGATCTCGATCTCGGCCGGGACACGCTGCCCGACGGTGTCGACAGCGTCTCGCAACCGAACCGAAAGAGCGCGGCGCCTCGTCTGCATGATACTCCCCGGATCGTCCGCTACGACGCCCAAGAGGAGCTGGTCTTCCAGAAGACGACGACCGAGCGACTGGCAGACTACGCCCGTGCGGCGTCGGGCCAGCTCTCCAGTTCCGCCGGGGCCGTGCGGTCGAAGATCACCCAGGGACTGATTCCCTCGGTGACGACCGCGACCCGGCGTGGGGCGACCGTCCTGGCCCGTTTCGTGGAGGCCCTTCGCGGTCGTTTGGAAGACAAGCCTCGCCGCAAGCAGGTGCCGCGGAGCGAGGCAGCCCGAGCCCACCTCAAGAACTCACGCCGAGGGGGTCGCCGATACGTGATGATCGCCGCCATGGCGATCGGGATCGCGTCCTCGGGTTGGGGGATCTACCTTTGGGCGGCTTCCGAGTCCTCGCCACCCGCGGCCCTGGCCGAAGTCGAGGCCGCGGAGCCCGTAGGAGGACCGGGGGAAACACCCGAATCCGATCGGCAAACCGCTGACCATGCTGACCCCGGGATGGCCGCAGTCGGCGGCAAGGCCCCTTCGGAGACCACGGGTCAAACCGTGGAGCAAGGTGCACCCATGCCGCCCGAGCGCGTCGAAGGCCTTGCTTTCGGTGCAGACCAGGTGGCCGGCGGTGAGAAGTACGTGCTTCGGATGAGCAATCCTGTACAGCGCATGGACGGTCTGGTCGAGGACGATGGTTTTTCGGTGATCGTGCCGGGAAGTCTGTCCCTGTCACGGGCCGGCCCCATCGCCACGGCTCACCCCGATATCGAGCATGCCGCGATTCACAACCGCGGTGATTTCTCAGAGCTGACGATTCGTTTCGTCGCGGGCCGCCACCCCGCATACCGAGTGGAGCCCCGCGGGCCAGCGATCGAAATCACGATCGCGCGGTAACCACCTGCTACTTGGACTTGGACAGCGACCGGAAGAACTTCCGCGAGTCCCTCTCGATGTAGAGGAGCGCGGTTCCATCGCTGAGGGCAGCCTCGACGTCCTTTGCCGAATCGACGGGCCTTTGGTCTGCCTGGAGTACCACGTCCCCAGGTTGCAGTCCGGCGCGGTCTGCTTCGGTGCCCGGCACGACCTTCGCCACGAAGACCTTTCCGTCGCCTTGGTAGCCGGACTGCTGGCGCAGCGAAGGGGTAATCTCCTGAAGGGACAGCCCGAGCATGTTGTTGGTGCCGGCGCCGGTCGTCATCGACTGCGCACCATTCTCCCCGGGCCGCTCGCCCGTCACCAATTTGATCTTCAGCGTTTTCGTGCCGCGACGGACGCTGAGGGTCATTCGTTCGCCGACGTCGTGACGGAGCACGGTGCGTAGAAGATCGTGGCCTTCGTGGATCTTCGTATCGCCCACGGCGACGATGATATCGCCTGCCTGGAGCCCGGCGGTGTCACCCGGTCCGCCTTCGACGACTGCGCTCACCAAGGCGCCGCCGTCGAAATCCCCGCCGAAGTGACTGGCGAGCTCGGGCGTGATCTCCTGAAACGCCACACCGAGCCAAGCACGCTTGACGGTACCACCGTCAATCAACTGGGTGGCCACTCGTTGGGCGATCTCCGACGGAATCGCGAAACCGATTCCGGACCCGCGCCCAATGATCATCGTGTTGATACCAAGTACGTCGCCGTTCAGGTCGACTAGGGGACCGCCGGAATTGCCTGGATTGATGCTCGCGTCCGTCTGGAGGTAGTCCTCGATCTCGTTGGCGCCAATTCCCCCGCGACCCTTGGCGCTCAGCACTCCTGTCGTCACCGTGTAGTCGAGGCCGAATGGCGAGCCGATCGCCATGACGAACTGGCCGACCCGCGCCTTCTGCGACGATGCGAACTCCGCCGCCCGAAGACCCTTGGCGTCGATCTTGAGGACCGCGAGATCACTCGCGGGATCCGCGCCCACGAGCGTTGCTGGGTAGCGTTTATCGTTCTGGAGGGTCACGTCGATGCGGTTTGCTTCCCGCACGACGTGGTTGTTCGTCAGGATGTACCCGTCCGATCGAAGAATGACCCCGGATCCTCCCCCACGAACGATGCCACCGCGATCGGGTGTCCCAAAGAACGGGGGAAACCCGCCCTGTTGGGGGCGGGTCACCTCCACCTGAATGCTCACCACGGACGGAGAGACAGACTCCGCGATGCCCGTGAGCGCGTTCTCGAATGCGACAGCGCGCGCGAGCGCATCCTCGTCGACGGTGGGCTTCTTGGGCGATGCGGTTGCGGTACTGAGAACCGCTGCCGTGGCGACGAGGGCGATGAGCGTGGCTCGTCGGCGACTCGGCGTGAATCCGTTGATGTGCATGTTCCTCCCTATATAGGTCCCAACCCGCGACGGTCATCGTTGATTCCGTGGGATGGCATGCCCAAGCACACTTACGAATAAAATTCAATGATTACAGTGCTTTAGCGTGGATCTTGCGGCAATGTAACCGTGACGCGCGTGCGCTCTCCGACGACACTGTCGATCTCGATCTCGCCGCGATGCTGCTCGATGATGTTCTTCACGATCGACAGCCCGAGGCCCGTGCCCTTGCCTTTTCGCCGGGTTGAGAAGAACGGCTCGAATACTTGCGTGAGTTGACTCTCGGGGATGCCCACGCCGTTGTCTTCGAAGATCACTTGGACGCCGCCTTGTGAGCGTGCCCGAGTCTGCACTGAAACGACGCCACCCTCTTCGCCGACCGCGTTGCATGCATTGGTGAGCAAGTTGACGAACACCTGGTGCAACTGTCCTGGCACTGCGTGATGCCTTGGAACATTCTCGTCGTAGTCGGGAACCACGGTGACATTGGCTTCACGTGCGAGGTGGTCACAGAAATCGATCGCCTCGTCGAGAAGCTCGTTCACTGACACGGCCCGTGCCTCCTCCTTAGAAGGGCTCGCGTATGTCAATAGGTTGCGCGTGAAGGACATGATTCGATCCGAGCTGCGCAGAATTCGCTCCACTCGTTTCAGGTCGGAGGGCTCCGCACCGCCGCGCGAGAGTTTGCCGAGGAGGTACTCGCCGTACACCGAGATGCTTGTGAGCGGATTGTTGATTTCGTGAACGATGCCGGCTGCGAGTTGGCCCAGTGTCGCGAGCTTCTCCGCGTGAATCACCTGGCCCTCGAGTTCACGAACTTCCGTGCGGTCTTGGCCGATCGCGATGACGCCGGCGACCTGTCCGTCCGTATCGAGAATCGGGGCGAGCTTGAAAGAAAGCCGAGCAGATCCACCGTCGGCCTTGGGCAACTGCAACTCGAATGGGGGCACTGAGCGGCCGCGAAGAACCTGCACGAAGGAGGACAAGACGGCGACCCGCTCGGTCTGCGGGGCCAGCTGGAGTAGATCTTTTGATCCGAGAGCCTCGAGATCGATGCCAGTGATCCGGCGAAACGCGCGACTCACGACTCGAATCCCGCGGTCACGTCCGACGACCAGGACTGGAATGTTCGCGTGCTCGAGGAGTTTATCGAGGTAGTCCCGGAGATGACCCGATTTCCGTTGCAGTGCGGCGTTGTCGATCGATCCGCTGATCTGGCTGGCAGCGATGACCAACACGGCTTCGAGACCTGGCGGCGGTGGCCGGCGACCGTCGAACTCCGCGGAGACCACACCCACCACATCGTTTCCTCTTTGCAATGGCGCGTCGAATCCGTCTGCGTACGGCGCATCCAATGGGTCGGTTGGCTCGAGGGCGGGCTCGTAGGTTCGGGTCAGTGCCACTCCGACGAGCGATGGTGCGGCCGACCAGAGCCCCGATCGCACCAAGCCCGCCTCCGTGACCCGGAGTTGCTCACCCGCATCGCGTTTGAGTCGGTGCGTCGCAGCGAGTGCCTCGTGCGCCAAGTCGGCGACCGGTGCACCGAGGCGCGTGACGAACCGAACGTCGGAGTAGAGAGTCTCGAGAGCGCGCACATAGGCGTCGAGGATCTTCTGGTCGCTGACTGGGCCGGAAGCTTCGCGACGCGCTCGGTGGAACGCTTCGAGCGCTTCGGTCATCGTTGGCTCCGTGTCCTGACGACGCCGCGTGACGATCGATTTAACCGCGGACACGCGAGGCAGCAGGCTACCCTCACCCCGGGGCTTGTTTGCTGCTCGGTCGTCCATCAGCCCTTCGATCCCGGATCGGAGGTGGTCGAGTCGGCGGCACGGTCGAGATCGAAAATCTTCTGCTGACCCACGTACGACGTGGTTTCGTACTTGGTGATTCTTCCAATCTTGCGGACGATCTCAGCCATGCGTTCGGCCTCGCGAATGAGGACCTCTGCCGCTTTCGCGCCTGTCGAGCCCCTCTCGGATTGACGAGCCAGAAGCTCAGCGTACGCCATCATCGAGGTCAAGGGTTGATTCAGCTCGTGGGCCGCGGTCCCGGCGAGTTCGGCCAGAACCCCTTGTTTTTCACTGAACGCCAGCTTCTTCTGCGCTTGGGCGAGGCGTTCCTCGACCCGCACTCGCTCGCGAAGATCCGTGAAGATCAAGACGATGGCCGTGGGTTCCCGGTCCTCGTAGATCATCGATGCCGAGAGTTGCACCGGAATCGATTGCTTGTGAACGTTCACCAATTCGAGGAGGGTCGGCTCGAGTCGCCCTTCGCCACCATAGTTTTCGATCGCTAGGCGTTGCATCACGAGTTCTGCCGATGCACGTCCGAGAAGATCGCTCAGGGTGAGGGCCCCCATCGCGTCCGCGACGTGTTGCCCGGTCACTCGCTCAGCACTTGGATTGAAGAGAACGATCCGCTGCTCCATGTCTGTCGCGATGATCGCGTCGACACTTGCGTCGATCAGCGATTCCAAGAACTGCATGGTCTTGAAGAGCTCTTGCTCGGTTTGCCGTTCGGCAGTGACGTCCTCGAAAGACACGACGGTGTGATCTTCAGCTCCGAGTAGTGGCGTGAGCGAAACGCTGCAGACGATTTCACGCCCTTCTCGGCGCACCATTCCGAGATCGATTCCATGGGGATACTCGCGCTCGGAGAGCGCGTGTTCGATACGCGGCCAGTCTTGTGCGGTGACCAGGGATCGAAAGGCGTGCTCGTCAACCGTCTCTTCGCGGTGCCCGACGATTTCGTAGGCACGTGGATTCGCGAACACCAGGTTGTGATCTGCGTCGATGACCATGATACCCGGCGCCATCGAAGCGAACGCTTCTTCGTATTGGCGGCGCAGTGTTTCAAGGGGGGTCCGTGTCCGCAGGCGTTCGAGTCGCGCGATCCATTCGGTGAGGCCGGCGCCCCGAAACACGAGGTCGTCGGCAAGTGAGTCGGCTTCCGGCGTTGACGTACCGGGACCATGAACCAACAGGACCGGCCAGCCCGTCGGAAGGTCTGCACTTCCGTTTCCCACGTCTCTCGCGTCGAGGGCGACCACGTCGAACTTGGCACCGTTCGCGCCAATCGGAGTGGCCTCGATGTGCTCGATTGACCACGAGCTGCCCGAGAGCGCCTCGGCAAGCTCCGCGACCAAGGTCGGGTCCGTGGAAATCAGTGCCACCTTCGCCATCCTATGCGCACCCTACCAGACGGGCCACGAATGGTGGCCCTTTCGGGGCCGTCATGGCAGGTTGCGCAAGAGGGGCACGGTGGAAAAGCCGATTGGAATCTTCGATTCGGGGCTGGGTGGCCTGACCGTCGCGCGGGCGGTTCGCGAGGCGCTGCCTGACGAAGACCTGGTCTATCTAGGCGACACGGCGCGGGTCCCGTACGGGACCCGAAGCGCACGTACCGTGGTCCGGTACGCCCTTGGGTGCGCAGAGCACTTGCAGCGTTTCGACATCAAGTTGTTGGTGGTCGCCTGCAACACCGCAAGCGGCGTCGCCCTCGGCGCGCTCGAGGAGCACTTGTCCATTCCGGTCGTCGGCGTCATCTCCCCG
>JBATTM010000518.1:0-10708 GCA_049670545.1 Polyangiales bacterium | reverse complement strand
CGGTGGTGAAGTCCCAGGCGATTTGCAAGTCGTCGCGCGCGATTCCCTCGGCGGCAAGCGACGAGAAGAGCTCTTCGAAGTGCCCGCGGCGTGACTCTACGATCGGGTCACTAGTTGCCTCGTCGTCCCGGAGGGCCGCGAAGGCCGGAGACGCGGGAATCATCGCGCCTTCACCGTCAAGCACACCTCGGATCGCCACGATGTAGCGGGTTGCGTCTTCCAATCTCACCGCAGGTCGCACCATGAACGCGCGTTCTTGCTCCAGCTCGGCAAGCCCGCGGTCGATGTCGAAGTCAGGACGGTCCTCAGCTGCGTCGACGCGTTTCTTGGCTTCGACCACGTACTCGTCGATCTCGACCCAGTGGGGGACGCGCTCTCCGGTCGCGGCGTTCAGGATGACCGTGCGTGCATCGGGGAGAAGTGAACTCTCGATCATCACCGAGGTCGCTAGCCCCGTCGTCGTCGCTCCCGGGAGCAATGTCATCGCAGCGATGCCCGGCGAGAACCCGTCAGCTTCATTGAAGGCGCCCGGTGTGGACTGCACTCCATTCATGTTCTGCGGCATGATGACCTGGGGTAACGTCAGTTGTCTGCCGGTTACGGTCGTTGCGTCTTCTGCCGTCCAGTAGTCGTTCGGGTAGGGAAAGCCGCAGTAGCTGGGCGTCAGCGGATCGCAGTCGAGGGCCGGCGGAGGAACCACGCCGCCTTGTCCGCCGGCGCCGCCGGTTCCGGATGTGCCTCCGGCACCGCCTCCACCACTTCCGCCACCCGAGTCGTCACCACATCCCGCGGTCAGGACACAGGCAGTAACGAGCGCGCACCAAGACAATTTTGAAAAGGACATGGCGGGCATGCTACGGCCCCTGCGTCTCTTTTTCTAGTGGCGATGGGCTGGAAGGGGTAGACCTCGGTCATGGCAGGCTTTTTTCGGAAGCGAAACTTCGCGGCTGCCACGGTGGTCGTGTTCGTTCTGGCTCTCACTTTGGCCTGCGAACTCCGCCTTTCATATAGCTTCACCTTCGGGGCCCTCGACGCGCTGGTCGACTACGACCGGTGGCTCATCGGCATGATGGTCGCCCGCGTGGTCTTGATGACTGCCGTCGTGGTGTTGTGGGCGGTCAACAACACCGTTCAACTCGATCGTGCGATCATGTTACTGACGTCGTTTCTCACCCTCGGGGTCGCGGTTTCCACCGCCGCGTTGGTCGAGGCGCTTGTCGGCCCGGTTTTTCAGGCCGCCAAGTTTTTCATTCTAGATGTGGCGCTGCTTGCGATCGCCAACGTGCTGGTGTTCTCGCTTTGGTATTGGATCATCGACCCCCCGGGCATTCGACCTGGAGAACGCGACGACGACGATTGGGAGTTCTTGTTTCCACAGCGAAGCGGATCACGCCCCCAAGATGAAGGTTGGATTCCTGGTTATGTCGAGTACCTGTACGTGTCGTTCGTCGTCTCGTTCACGTTTGGCCCCGCAGACGTGATGCCACTCAGTCGTCGCGCGAAGGTCCTCATCATGATTCAGACGACGATCTCGCTGATCATCATCGCGGTTTTGGCGGCGAACGTAATTACCGCGTTCGACGGAAGATGAGGCGTGTACAGGACAGACGGAACCGACCGTCGCGCAACACATGCGCGTGGAGAAGCTGCTACGCTTCCGTGGAAAGTTGGAGCGCGAGGCAATGAAGACAGCAGTCGTGACCGGTGCAGGGAAGGGACTCGGCCGCAGGATCGCCCACGGTCTTGCAGGAAAGGGCTTCGAGGTCTTGGTGACCGATGTCGACGAAGACGCGGCCAACGCCACGGCGGCGTCTGTGGGCGGGGGAGCCTGGGCGATGCATCAAGATGTACGCGATCCAGATTCGCATCGCCGGGTCGCCGCTGCTGCGGCTGCGCGCGGTCCACTCGAAGTCTGGATCAACAACGCCGGCGTCTTGTCTCTTGGGCCGATCTGGGACCTGAATGACGATACGGTTCGTCGACACGTGGAGGTCAACGTGCTGGGCGTGATGTGGGGTTCGCGCGCTGCGATCGAGGCGATGCGCAGCGAGGGCGGTCACATCATCAACGTTGCATCGATCTCTTCACTCGTCCCCGCTCCCGGTCTCGCGGTGTACGGAGCCACCAAGAACGCCGTCCTTTCGTACTCGGTCTCGATTGAAGGGGACCTTCGCCGCGCAGGTGTTCCCGTTCACGTGAGTGCAGTGTGCCCCGACGCAATCGACACCGACATGGTGCGCGACGTGGCCCATTCTTCGGAAGCCGGGTTGATATTCTCTGCGAAGTCGCTTCTGACCGCGGAGGAGGTTGCCGCCGTGGTCCTCGAAGTCGTCGAGAACCCGAAGTTGATGGTGTCCGTGCCGAGATCGAGGGCGCTCCTCGCGCATCTCCTGAGGCCGTTTCCAGGCCTCGGCCTCCGCGCGCTCGAGCCTTTCCGAAAGCTCGGCGAGCGGAGACTCAAGGCGATGCAAAAATAGGATTCAAGCGTCGCCTTCGTCATCGGGGACGACATCTTGCCCCGATCGCGCGGTCGACGAACGCTGCGGACCTTCTTCGGCCACGCTCTTCGCTTCGGCCGCCTCTTGATAGACGTGCACGTCACGCTGCGGGAACGGGATCGAAATCCCCTCGTCGTCGAATCGCCGCTTCACCTCTCGGGTGACGTCCCAGTACACGTCCCAGTAGTCGTCGGTTCTCGACCATGGACGGACCACGAAGTTCACCGAGGACTCGCCAAGCTCATGCAATCGAATGACGGGTTCGGGATCGGGCAGCACCTTCTCGTGGGCTGCGACGATTTCGGCAAGGATCTTCTCGGCGTGGGGGATGTCATCCGAGTACCCAATCCCGAACTTGAGGTCGACCCGGCGCTTGTCTTGATGGGTCACGTTGCGAATGACGCCGCTCCAAATCTGCGTGTTGGGTACGATGAGAAGTTGGTTGTCGAACGTCAGAACCATCGTGGACACTAGGTTCATTTGGTGAACCTTGCCGGAGATGCCGCCTGCTTCAATCACGTCCCCGACATCGAACGGCCGGTAGATCAAGATCATCATGCCCGATGCGAAGTTGGAGAGGGTGTCCTGCAACGCGAAGCCGACGACGAACCCTGCGATACCCAGGCCTGCAAGAAGTGGCGCTACCTCGATTCCGAGCTGCGCGATCGCGATGATGAGACCGAGCACCATGATGACTCGGCCTGTGCTCTTGATGAAGAAGTCCTTCGCGAGACTGGAGATTCCGACCTTGGAACGGTTCAGACCACGTCTCACCGCGCCTTTCGCGATCCGGGCCACCACCCAGAACGCCAGGAGGACGAGTAGGAACATCAGAAATTGGAACACCATCGAGGCCCCGTTGCTTCGGAGCCACTCGGCGGCGTCTGCCATCCATTCTTCGGCGAGGCCGACGGCCACGTCCTTGTTGAGGACGTCCTCTGAGATCTTGCCGGTGGCGCTGATGATCCCCTGACGAATCTCCGACGTGTCGAGTTCGTACTCGTCCATCAGCTTGGCGTTGAGTCGCTGGCTTTCGGCAAGTACGTCGCGCCGGTCTCTCAGCTCGGCCAGTTCCTTTTGGGCTTCGGGGTCCAGTTCCACGCCAGGGCGGGTGCTGATATCGGTGATCTCTTCTTTCGTGTCCTTCAGTGAGCCGCCCACAAAGGTTGCCCGTGACGAAAGACGCTTCTCGAACTCGGCGACCTCCGCATCGACATCGATTCCGAGGCGTGCCTGCAGTTCGAGGTTCTCGTGAAACTGGCGGAGCAAATCGTTGGAGTCGACCAATGCGCGATCGCGATCGTTTTCCGCGTCCGCGGCTTCCTCGGGCGACCCGTTCTCGACGACTTCGGACAGCTCCAGGATCTGCGCGTTGACATCGGCCGTTTCACTTCGGATCCTCTTGGCGTCGGCCTGCAGCAATCGCGTCGCGAGCTCGCGAGCCTGTGCCGAGTCGGTTCCTGCGTCCTCGCCAGTGACGACGAGATCGGTCAGCTTCGCAACCTCCCGTCTGAAGCGCGTCCGTTGGTCGGTCAACTCCGAGCGCAGCACATCCGCGGCAGCGGAGTCGCCGTTTCGCGAGACCTTCTTCTGCAGGTCTGCGATCGCCTTCTCCCGTTCGAGCAGACCCGCGGCAAGCGCTTGCATCTGCTCGGCCGTCGACTTCTCACCGTCGATTGCCGGGTCCTGGGCGCGCGCGGGAGGCGCCGCAACGGTCGCGCTTGCGATCGCGACACAGAGCAAGATCCCGGCCTTAGGCCACAGGTAGTTCCTTCGGTTCTGCATGTTCAATCCCTGTGATGTGCGTTGCCCGGCCCTGGGATCGGGCGTCAGAGGGCGTAGGCCTAGTCGAAGAGTCGACCGGTCTCAAGCCGCTCTTCGGTGCCTCTTGTCGCCATACGAAACGTTGATACCAGCCGTCTGACGGGGTAGGGTCGCCCTCGCTTCCGGCGAGGTGACCACTGTGGATGAACGCATAGCGCTGGCCGCACTTTGTTGTGCCCTTCTCCCGGTTGCCGCGACCGCAAGCGCGCAGGGCGATCCGTCTACTGAGCTGGGCACGTCGACGACGACCATGCTTCCACCGAATCCGCCTCCGGTGACCGCGGACATGCTCGAGGCAGATCCGTCGCCTCCTCCCGAGGCGACGGACGGTCTCAAGGTTGGGTTCACTTGGGCTCTTCAGGTCGGGGTGCCGATTTTCCTCGATGTGGACCGAGACATCGTCAAGGCTGGCGGTGATGTGAGTTTCTTCGGCGCGGCCGACTTCGACTACTTCATGCTGGGGGGCGCGGCCGGCATCGGTTGGAACCCGGTGAAACTGGACGGCGTGACCGTCGATATCGATGGTCAACCCGTCACGCTTTCTGGGCGAAGCCCGCTGACGCGCCTGTTTCTCTCAATACCGGAGTTTCGCGTGCAGGTTCCCAACCTCAAGGTGTTCCTCCCGTACGCTGGCATTTCCTTCGACATGAACTTCTGGAATTTCCGGCAAACGGAGGTTGGCTGCGGCGCATATTACTGCAGTGAGTTTTCGGTGTACAGGTTCACGCCTGGGTTCACGGCGCGTGGGGGCCTCGGCATCCACACGAAAGGCGGAATCTACATCGACGCCGGGCTTCGGTACTCGTACTCGGGGAAGGGGAACTTCTTCGAACAGAAGAGGCAGTGGCTCACGCCGTACGTCGGTGTGATGATTCGTGCGCGCTAGACGGTGCCGCGGGCTAGCTCTCGTTCAGCCTCACCGCGATGAACGCCCAGTTCTTTTTCGTCCTGCCAAGACGGGCGCCCCAGTCCGCGAGAACCATCTGCCAACCGTCCTTGCGGCGAAGTGCCGCTAGAATGGCTTGTTGACCGGCCGCGTCTTCCACGAGCCGGGCGGTACCCTCGTGCCACGGCCCTTTGAGCGCGCCCCGGGCGCCGCATGCCGCGATCCGCGCGGCAGGGTTCCGACGAAGCCTCTTGACCTTGTACGAGTTGCCGTTGGTGAAGATCACCAATTCGTCGCCGCTGGGCGCTGCCCAGACGGGCGTCTGGACGCCGGTGCCGTTCTTTCGAAACGTTTCCAGGTTGACGTAGCGGGCGTCGTCAAGTGTTCCGATTGCCGTCATCGAACGCGATGGTAGTCCGCGTCGCCTCGCTTGGCCACTCGAGGACTGGCGCTCGCGATCATCGCTCAATCCTGGCGCCAACGTCGCAACGCGCGACTGACCCCTCGCTCGTTCGCGAAGCCTGCGCGTCTCGCGATCTCCGCACGTGGGCGCTTGCTCTCGAGGCCCTCCCGGACGATTGCGCGTCGGGTCGCATCAAGCAGAGCTCGGAACGACGTCCCTTCTTCCTGCAGCCGTCGCTGAAGCGTACGTGGGCTCAGGTGCAACGCAGCTGCAACGGCCGCCAGGTCAGCGCGACCCTCCGCGAGAAGCGTGGCGGCGCTCCGGCTCGCCGCGCTCAAGAAGCCCGGAAGCTCGATCTTCTCGTGAAGCACCGCCACCGCGTCTTCGAGTCTCCGCTGTTCGTCCGGGTCGCTCGACACGAGTGGCAAGTTCCACGAATCGCGAGGTATGATGAATTCCGTCTCGCGCTCTCCAAAGTACACGGGGCAGCCGAACACGCGTTCGTATGATTCGATCATCCCACGGTACGGATGCGCGAACGTGATCTTGGACAATCGGAAGCGATTTGCCGTCGCCATGCGAAACTGGTTCACGAAGGTCGCAGCCATGAACTCGATCTCGTGATGGGTGACCGGGAGGTCGCCCTGGACCTTGTTAATGCGCAGGCGTGCGAAATCGGCTTCCTCCTCGAGGCTCGCAACTTTGCCGTGCGCGATGAGCTCTTGAAATCGGAGTCCTGCGCGTATGCCGTCGCCAAGGGTCGAGCCCTTTGCGAACAAGACCTCGAGCAGATGATTCGGCTTCCGGCGATTCTTCTCTCCCGCATGCAAACCAATGAACCGATCCTTCGACAGCTCCAGGGCAGCGCGCCAGAGTTGCCCCGCGGTGTCTCGAGGCACACGTGCCTCCCGGTCTGTGACGACGTCGATGTCGACGTGAGCGGTGGTGCAGAGTTCGACCGGATCGAGGCCCATTGCCTCGAATTCTTCGAGCACCATGCGCGTCCACGCACCCGAGAGCTGGACGCGGGAACTCCAATTCGGACCGGTCACTGACACACCACAGGCACATGGATCCACAGGGTGACCCTGGGTTCAAGGCCCGCGTGTAGGGGTGGGTCGCTACTTCGCAGCGACTAGTTGGCGCCTTCGGCGATCCACGCCTCTACCGAAAGGAGCTTCGCGTCGCACAACGGGAAGCCTCCTTGTGGCATAGGTGTGGTATCCGCGGCGATATCCGTGTTCGTGAGTTTGTCGAACAGGTACGACGCCTCGAGGTCCCCGGGGGCTACGCGAACCTTGTCGACCTGGACCGAATCCACATCGATGAGGTTGGTTTCCGACGCCTCGACCGAGCTGAGGTTGAGGTCGGCGGCGGGCGCCTGGGAGTCGTGGCAACTGCTCGCGGCGCAACTGACATCGAATACGTTCGTCTGAATGTCCGCGAGTGTCGGCTCGAACTCGGGGATGCACACGCAGTCACATTCGACTTCGCTGACACCGCACGCTTCGATGCACTCGCCGTCGCAAAGAATCTCGCCGTCGGGGCAGTCGCCGTTCCCGCTGTCGTCGCCGCACCCGAGAACCAAGAGCCCCGCGCTCGAGAGCGCGAGGAATACAAAAGCATTAATACGCATGCATCGCCGTATACTTGAGGCCTTGCGCTGCGTAAAGTCGGTCTCGCGGGTATTGAAGCACCGTCGGGGCGCACGCGGCGTAGGAGCGTGCGGGTCGAGGTCGGACTTGCCCTTCGTTTGGCCCACTCCTAGCATGGCGCCGACATGCCCTCGCTCCGGTCTTTCTCTGGGAAATTTCTGCTCGTTGCGGTGTTGGCGACCGCCTGCGGCACGGACCCATCAAGTGTGGAGACCACGACCGTTTCGTTGGAGTCTCCCTGCGAGACTGCCGAGGTCACGGTGCGAAACGACCGTCAGGGACGGCTTACCTACTCGGTCCTGGACAGGGGAACAGTTGTGGTCGAGCCCAGTCCACTTGGGCTCGTGACCACGACGCACGACCTCTCGCGGGGAGTGACGATGTTCGCGGGCCGCGTTCGGTCGGTTCAGGAGCGCTACGTCATGGGTGTCGGCAAACGCAGCACGCGTGAGATCGATGCCAATGAACGCGTCGTTCCCCTCGAAGACGCGAACGGCGCACGCGCGGAGCTGATCCTTCGCGCGCACTGCGACGGAGTCGCGTTCCGATACCACCTGCTCGGGAGCGGTGATGTCACGGTCGCCGAAGAGCAGACGGGCTTTGCGATCCCGGGTCAGGGCCGTGCCCTGGTCCGACCTTATGACGACGGGCGGGACATCGTGTTCATTTTCACAGCGGGGAGCTACGAACAATCGCCGACGCTGGTCCCCATCGGTGAGGCGACCGAGACGACAGGTTTCGCTTTCCCCGCGCTCTTCGAAGTCGGTGGAGCTCGACACGTCATGGTGACTGAGTCCGATCTCGATGCGAGCTACTGTGGCACTCGACTCCACGAAACTCCGGAAGGCAGCCTCTATCGAATCCGATTTCCCGATCCGCGTGAGGGACGCGGGGTCGGCGTGGTGCAGCCAACCGCGTCGTTGCCTTTGCAGACTCCGTGGCGCGTCGTCCTGGTAGGCGACCTTCAGACGATCGTCGAGTCGACTCTCGTGGACGATCTGGCCCGTCCGCCCTCGTCCGTCGACTTCGGGTGGATACGGCCGGGGCGCGCAGCCTGGTCTTGGTTTAGCCAAGAGACGGGAACCCCGCTCCTTCAATCAGAGTACATCGATTTCGCGGAAGAGCACGGGTGGGACTATGTGCTGATCGACGCCAACTGGGATCGTTGGGAAGACCCGGAACGCGCGATTCGTGCGTTGGTCGCCGAGGCGGACGCCGGAAACGTGCGTCTCCTTCTTTGGTACAATTCCGGGGGCGAGCATGCGCCGGTGCAAGGCGAAACACCCGTGGACAAGATGTTGGACCCTGTCGTGCGCCGCGCGGAGATGGAACGCATTGCGGAGTGGGGCGTCGCCGGGATCAAGGTCGATTTCTTCGCCAGCGACAAGCAAGATCGAATCGCCCAGTACCTGGGCATTCTAGAGGACGCGTTCGACTACGAGCTACTCGTCAACTTTCATGGTTCGACCGTTCCACGAGGCTGGCAGCGAACCTATCCGCACTTGATGACGCACGAAGCCGTCAACGGCGCTGAGCTCTACAAAGACAGCATCAACGTGCTCGGCGACCGCGCGCCGGACGCGACCGTCAATCTCCATCACGTGCTACTCCGGAACGTCGTCGGATCGATGGACTACACTCCCGTCACGTTTGAAGCGGCCCTGCGGGTGAAGGCGTTGCCGTTCGTCCATTCGTTGGCGCTTGCGGTCCTGTTCGAGTCTGGGCTCCAACACTTTGCCGATCGCGCGGATGCAGACCCCACGGTGGGGTACCGAGCCGTATTCAGTGCGTACCCATTCGTCGCAGATCTTCTCTCCTCGGTGCCCGTGGCCTGGGACGATACGCGATTGGTTTCAGCCGATATCGATAGCCACGTCATCCTTGCGAGGCGCAGCGGGGCTGACTGGTATGTGGCTGGGATTCATACCGGAGACGCACGGCGAGAGTACGAGTTCGCGCTCGAGTTTCTCGACGCGGGTCGCCATGGCCTCACGCGGATCGATCAAGGTGCGGCCCCCGACACGCTCGAGGAAACCAAGGAGGTGGTCGACGCCGGCGAGTCGGTCCGGGTCACGCTCGAACCACGCGGCGGCTTCGTCATGCGATTTCGACCAACGCCGTAGACCGCTTGCAGGCACCCCAGCTTCTGCTTACAACGAAATCCGTTGTGACCGGGCAAGCCGCAGTCCGAACCGATTCTCGCTTGATTGCGACCCGCCCGATTCCACGGATGGAGCGGGGGCATTGGTTCTGGGGCAACCTCAAACAGCTCTCCTCGGATCGCTCCGGCTTTCTGATCGACGGGCACGCCAAATACGGCGACGTCTTCGCTGCGCGGGTGCTTGGAAGGGAGCTGGTGTGCGTTCGCGATCCCGCCGTCGTAAACGCGATGAACGTCACCCACTGGGAAGACTTCCATAAGCCCGCTCACATCAAAGTGATGTGGAAGCCTTTCTTGGGCGAGGGCCTTGTGCCGAACGACGGCGCCTCTTGGAAACGTCAGCACAAGTTGATCCGGCCTGGGTTCCACAAGCGCCGCGTCGACGTGTACGGCGAGCGCATGGTGCGCTTCACACGCCGCATGGCCGATCGATGGCAGACCGGTACACAGATTGATTTTCGGGAGGAGATCATCGGTCTCGCGCTGGTCATCGTCTGCGACACCTTATTTGGTATCGACATCGAAGAAGGTGACGCGGACAGTATCCGGAACGCGATGGTCGACATTAGCGAGATCCTCGTTCGAGATGCCGACAAGATGATTCCGCGGCCGCGTTGGTGGCCGACCGAAGAGAACCGCCGTCGGCAGCGCGCGATCGGTGCGGTCGAAGAGATCATTCGGCGGGCAGTCGAGGAACGCCGCCGAACCGGTGAAGACCGCGGAGACCTTTTTTCGCACATGGTCTTCGTGGAGGATGAGCTCGGTCACATGAGCGACAAGCAGCTCCGGGACGAGGCGATGACGCTCATCTTCGCTGGACACGAAACCACCGCGCACGCGCTGACTTGGGCCTGGTATCTCCTCGCCAAGAATCCAGACAAGGCCGCGAAGATGAGCGAAGAGCTCGACGCGGTCGTCGGTGACCGGCGCATCGAAGTCGACGACCTTCCAGAGTTGCCCTACCTCGAGATGGTCATCAAAGAATCGCTCCGCCTTCTCCCGTCCGTGTGGGCCTACGCGCGAGAGCCGCAGCGGGACATCGTCCTCGAGGGGTATTTCATCAAGAAAGGCACCCCGGTGACCATCAGCCATATCGCCATGGGGCGGAACGAGAAGTACTTCGACAATCCGACGGAGTTTCGCCCGGAGCGTTGGACTCGCGAGTTCGAACGCAGCCTCCCCAAGGGCGCCTACACTCCCTTCGCCCAAGGGCCGCGCGTCTGCTTGGGCAAGCAGTTCGCCATGATGGAAATGCGCATCGTCCTCGGCACGCTCCTACAG
>JBATTM010000517.1:0-7516 GCA_049670545.1 Polyangiales bacterium | reverse complement strand
GAGAAGGGATTGACCTTCGTCACCATCGATTCGGGTCCGCACTACCCTGTTCCCGAGATCTCGTGTGCGAACGACCCGCCGCCACCCGAATACGAGGTTACAATCGGGGACCCTTGCGAGTTCCTTGATGGTGAGTGTCAGATGTTCCTCGATCCCCCTGCCGGACCGTGCACGATGACCATTCGCGTCCGCGATCAAGAAACCGGCGAGCTGATCTGCGAGCAAGAGGAGGACTTCGTGGTCTCCGAGGTCGGCGACACGGAATTGGATATCACTGTCGACTGTTTCCAAACACCCTGAGAGCACGAACCCAACCTCTCGGCCTGGTAGAGTGGTCGTATGGCGCGACGCACCCGACTTCGATTGGCGGGTTCGGTCCTCGCTGGGCTCGGCGGCGTTTTTCTGCTCTATGTTGTGGGAGTCTTCGGTCTCTACGCGTTTCTCGAGTACCAGTTCGACCGATGCCTGGACGGGCGAGAGACCGGGACGGTGACGCGAGAGGCCGTTGAAGCGTGCCTCCCATCGACCGGGACGTCGGAGTGCAACCCTCGGTTCGCATCGATGGCTACAGGTGACTGCGTCCGCTATCAGTTTCTCGGGCTTTCGATGGCTGACGTGATCTACGGTCCCAAGGATTGGGGCTCTAGGGCGTTCGTGATCTACGCGTACGGATCGTACGAGTAGCGGGAGCTTTGCTGAGGTCGCGGGGCCCGACTTCGCGTTGTCGACGTGCTTCTCGAAGTCGGCGTCGCTAAGGCGGCACAGCTTCTGCCAGCGTTTGGACTGATGCTTAGCAACCCCTGACGCTTCAAGAGACACCGTGCACGCTGCGCCCGCGATCCGTTGAAGACGGTCGGCCCGGAGACAATGAGTGACGAAACGCGCTTTCGGTGGCCGTCGCCGTTGGATTTGAGAAAACCGACGGCGGCCACCTCGCACCACGGTTTCGGTGCGAAGCCCCCGGAGGTAGCAGGGGGCGGAAGTCTTGGTCATGGGGTCCGGCCTCGCCGATCGTTTCGTCTCACGACAGGAGTGATCTCGATCGCGACCATTCATTTCCCGTGGTCCTTGCCATCGGTACGGGTTCGGGTGGGCGCACCGTTCTGTGTCCGCTTGAGCGCTTGGCGAGCCTTGCGTTTCGTCTCTTGAAGCAGGTCGCTGAAGATCTCGCGGACCTTCTGCTCGGCCTCCTCGACCGGAACGCCCGCGTGGTGCAGCGCCATCAGCTGGCTCGCGATCGTCTTGGGTGCGTCGCGAAGTAGTCGAAGGCTCAACTGTTCAAGGGCGCCGAAGATGTGTTGCGAAACGAAGTCGCGCCGGATCAGCTGCCCCGCCGCGTGCTCGTTCTGGAGGTGAATGCGACGGGTCTCGGCACGCTTCTTGTCAATCTCGAGCCGCATGAGGCCCTCACGGGTGTACGTCTCCTCTTCCTGGCCCAAGACGAGGCCCCCGACATGCTCGATCAGGCGGTCCCCCGGTTGTACGTGGTCACCAGATTGCTCCACGTACTCCATCCAGAAGCGCCCGACCTCGCCCTCCGTGGGGACGCGGCCAAGCTCCCTGGCGAGACGCGCACGAGTTAACGGGATGTCCACCACTTCGAAGGTGAAGATCTCCGGGATGATTGGCTCACCCTCGGTGTCGCGCGAAAAAGGGTGGCTCGCGAGGTAGGCCAACGCGTCCCGATGCTCAATGTCGATCTTACGGGCGACAACCGCGCCTTTCAGGGGTCCTCGCTTGACGGCGAGCGAGATTGCCGCGCGACTCACCTCATTGAACGCAGCAAACTCCGACTGAGCAACGACGCAAACCACCCTATTTCAGCCCTCCCCGGCCCGGCTGGCCGATGTTAACTCCGCTGAGGCTGCCTTTTTGTGAGAGCGGTGCAGGCTTGCGTCTAAACCGCACCGGTGGGGGGGTGCTCCACAGTACCTTTTCTCATCAGAACGGGCGCGCATCACTTCCTCCCACCTCGCACCGGCCCTAACACCAGGTCGGCCAGTTCGTCGCCGAGGTCGCGACGGTGGTTACCGCCCGCCACGCTCTTGACCAACGCAAGGGTACGGCGGAATGACTCACGCTCTTCCCGCCGCTTGTCCTGCTCCGCCCTCTCGGCCTCCACTCGCTTGAGTGCGGCTTCCGCTTGAGCAACCACCTGCTTCGCTGTCTCAGTCTGGTTCGGTGGCGATCGTCGAGACACCGTCATAGTAGACCCCCGCCTTCGCATTCTTGGCGATTGAGGCGAGCGCACGCTGCATGCGTTCGGCCCGTGTTTCGACCGGCGCCTTCGGGCCCTCCTCGATCTCTCGACACGCAGCCTTGAAGCTCGCCGAGCGGGGCGAGAGTCTGCCACCGTGCGCATCGGCAGCAGCCCTCAGGAGGGTCAGGCAGCGGTCGAGCTCTTGGCGTCGTCCTACGTCAACGGCCTGGGCGAACGTCTTGGGCTCATGTTCTCGAAGCCACGCCAGCTGCTGTTGGCGAGGAACCGCAGCGAGCGTCCGCGCCCCGCTCACTTGCCACTCCGCTTCTCGAGGATCTGTCCCTCTTCGACCAGACGCTTCATGTCTTCGGCTGGCCAGGTGCCAGCGGGCACTTCGTCTCCCTGGAGAAGGACCGTGACGCTGCTGGTTGAGAGTTTTCGCCCGGGCGGCACGGCGTAGCGAACCGACTGTGAGGCCAGTGCCTCTGACGTCTTGAATGACACTTCGTCGAAGGTTTGCTTGGCCGCGGCATGCGCCTCCTTAGCCTCGCGAAGTCCGTCTTTCGCCGCGATGGCGAACGGTTTGAGTCGTCGGCCCATACCCCCCGCACCGATGTCCCACGGCGTGATCGACCGGAGGTCGCCGGGTTCCGGGTCCGGCGCGTTGATCGCCTCCACGATCGGTCCGAATTCGCGCTCTGCGAACTCGAGCTTCTTCTGCGCGCCCTCCAAGGCAGCTTGAGCCTGTGGGAGCGTCGGCCAGATGTCGTAGTCGAGCCCCTTTTCGTCTGCGTTCGCGCATCACGACCTCTGTGTCTGCGTCGCGAACGCCCTGCAGCTGTTCGTCAGGTCGTAGGTTTACCGTTTGCTTCATGTGTCTCTCCTGAGTGTGGTTGGAATCGATACCGCCGAGAGGTGAGGGCGGAAGGACGAGAGAACGCCCCCCTGCGTCAACCGAGCTCGGGGCGCAGTGTTGGATAGCAGCGCGTCTGGCGCGCGGCGCCACGTGGTCAGCATTGCCGTCGCGTCGCGGTGCTCGACCGATAGGAACGGCATGCTCGGACCGCCCCGGAACGGAGGGCGAACCCGACGTGACGGCTAGGTGGTCATCTCGACGGAAGACCGCCTTGCCTAGCCTTTTGGCAGTTTCGACACTTCTGACATTGGCATACCCTCTGCTCCGCGCCTTTTTCGTTCTCCCTTAAGTCTCTCTCTCGGACTTTTGGCACTATTGGCATTCCGCAAAAGGCCTGAGACTGGGTAGGTGTGCCAATGTCAAAAGTGTCAGAAGTGCCAGAAGTCATCACAGCACCACCATCACGGGGGAGGGTCGTCCACCGGTCAGCAATGTTTCGAGTTTAACGACACCGTCCGCCTCGAGTTCATCGAGCGCTGCCTGCCGGGTTTCTGGGGTCGCGCGACGGTAGTCGGTCCTTTGGCGTCGAAGGTCGCGAAGCGAGATCGTTTGCCCGACCTTGTCTCGGGACCATAGCGTCAGGGCGCTGACCAGGGACGTCACCGGCCCCTCGTTGACCAAGGCGTCGACCGCGCGGAAGTTTTCAATTGTGAAGTCGACGAGGAGAATGGCGCGCTCGACGTCCATCTGGGTCAGGACGCCCACCTCACCGTTCCAAAGCGGGTGCAGAAGACCGGCCCAGCGCAAGACTTTGTTCTCGAGCTTCCGGGCGAAGGGCGCGATGTCCCGAAGTGCGCCGTTCGGCAGCTTGTGCTCACGCTTGAAGCAGTTGCGCCACACCCGATAGAGGGTCTTCGCCTCTGGGCTCAGCTCGAACGGCTCGAACGCCTTTCGTCGAAAGAGGAGCCCGAGCTCCTCGAGCCGGTTCTCGTATGGCATCCGAACGTCATGGCCCACCGGCGTTTCGTCATCGTGCAGTTGCGACTCGTCGGGGGGCGCCACCTTGCAGAAGGAGAAGCGGGCGAACAGGCCCCGATCGCTCAGCTCTGGGCGTGCGTGCGCGGCATGCATGACGGCGTCTTGGGTACCGCCGAGGATCGAGAGCCTGGCTTGCTCCACGCAGTTGGCAGCGCGTGTGATGCGATCGACCCGATAGCGTTCGCCATCGTACGAGCTCAGGTAGGGCTCGATGTCAGGCGGCTTGCCGGTGGCGCGCCCGCAGAGCTTTCCCCACAAGGGGGTTTCACCGCTGACCATCGACGCGGCATCACCGTTCTGGCTCTGAATCTTGACCAGCACCTCCGGGGTGACGTCCGAAACAATAACTTGGGGCATCGTGACGGCCTTGAGGGTTTCGATCTCTTCGTCGATGTCCCGAAGGTCAGCCTCGAGCCCTGCCGGGTTCTCTCCCTTGTAGGTCTTGAGAAGCCTCGCGTGATCGGCTTCGAGGCGAGCGATCTTTGCTTTTGCCTCTCGCACCTCAACGGCCATCTCTTCCTGCAGCACACGCTCGATCGCGCGCAAAGGACGTTGCACGTGTTTGAAGATCGGCGTCTTGCCGAACGAGGACCCTCCGACAAGAGTGCAGTATTCATTGCACCAGGTCGTGTAGCCCTCGAAGAGTCGCACCCGAATGTGTGTGCCGTAGCAAGCGCTCAGCATTCCCAAGACGGCGAACGCGACCGCATCAACCGGTGTCTCCGTCGACATGGCCACGGTTCGCGCATAGCGCTGGAGGTCGGGCGGGAAGATCTGCAGCGGGAATTTGGACGGCGCCGGGTCGACCGGAGGGGAGGCGTCGACTGTCGGCCGACCGTTCGACATCGAATGGCCTTCCGTTGGCATCACAATGAAGCTCAAGCGGCTCTCCCGATTCCTGCGGCAACCCGTGCCGCTTCGATTTCCGTAGCAGAAAAACACCGAACCCAATCGCGAACGGTCATGTCCGTGCAATGCGCATGGAGACAGTGGACGGCCCCCACTTGCTCGCCGCGAGCTGGTGGATAGAGGAGCGTGGAACCGTCGCCCGTTCTGCCGCTCGAATGAACGTCCTCGCGGGGGCAGCGAATCACATAGGCGCCCTCTTCACGGTGAGCCCGGATAACGTGGCCCCGCGCACGAAGAAGATGGAACAACAGGCCCTCTCCCGAGACCGTCGACGGCGTGTAATCTGCGATGCGGCTTGGCTGGAACGCTTTGGACGATGCTTTGGCGGTCTCGATGTCTTCTCGGGTCGGCTCAAGACGAAACGTTCCGATGTCGAACGGGTCGCCGAATGTCGGCCAGTTTTGCGGGCGCCCCCCTGGCTCGCGCGTGGCATGCGGGAGTCGGAACAGACGTGTGAAATCGTGGCACGCAGGGTCCGCGGCGATCGCGAAGGCGCGCAATAGGTACGTGAGCGCTACGGCGTAGTCCTGAGACCAACGCCTTGCGTCCTGCGCGCTTTCAATGCGATACGGCTTGAGCACGTACATGACACGTGCCCCACCTCGCGTGTGATACGCGAACGGCCTCGGGTGACACTCCGCGAGCTTCGACATCTTGGCATCGAAGGCAGACCGCCACTCTGCGGGTGCGGGGGCAGACGTGCCGTGAACCTCTTGGCAATCGACGTCGAAGACGATTGCCGTCATCGCCGTCGCCTTTCCGTCCGCAAGCGACTTGCGCGTGAGCCGTTCTTCAGCGGCGTACGCGACGAAGTGCGCGTCGGTCTTGTACGTGCGTGAGAGAAGTTGCCCGAGGGATGCGATGTACGCGCGATCTCCGCCTCGGACGAATCGATCGCGAAGAGCGGAGGCGACGAGCGACGTGGTCGCCGTCACGCAGCCTCCTCAACGCGACGGTTGGCAACCGTTCGGCACGCGTCACGCAAGACGGCCATCGTCTCGCG
This sequence comes from Polyangiales bacterium, assembly GCA_049670545.1. Classification (GTDB taxonomy): domain Bacteria; phylum Myxococcota_A; class Polyangia; order Polyangiales; family Houyiibacteriaceae; genus SG8-38. The sequence goes on along the minus strand of JBATTM010000517.1, from coordinate 1,510 downwards.
CTGAGACATCCGGAGAGTCACGCCATGGCGCAGCCCGTCGTCCCACGCCTGACCGGAGGTAATCGCACCGCTCTTGGCGAGAATGAACATGCGACGCGCGGCCTCGAATAGCTCACCGCGTTCAGGCGGGGATGGCTCGGCAGAGGTGGACCTTCCGACCGCCTCGTTGTAGAGTGACATTGCTCAAGTCCTTTCGATCATGTGAAGGCCGATCGTGTCGTGACGATCGGCTTTTTCTTTGGTGGTTAGACCGCACGCAGCGCTCCCTTTCCGAGCACCTCGTGCAAAACGGTGTCAGCGTCGTCGACGTCAGCGCGCTCTTCGTCGTTGGGCTGTTGGTCGAGCTCAACGAGGGAGCACAGGTACGTGATGAACGGTTCGCGCTCGCACAACCTGAGTTTCCCGAGTTTCACGATTGGAAGCGGAAACTCCGGACTCCGGACGAGCTCGAGGTACTGACGGGCGCCGGGGCCGACGGTCTCCTCGACGTTCCTCTGATGGACGAAATGCGGTTTGGGCGGCTCTGCGTGAACCGCGTCGTCGGCGCGGAGGGGTGTGCGAAACTCGGTCACAGCACCGGACCTCGCAAGGCGCCCACCGGAACCACGCAGATGCGAAGATGATCAAGCCGCAGCTCGACGAGGGCTTGCTCGATCCGCTCGCGCGTTGAGCGCTGAGCACGGCCCTGGAAGTACGAAAGTACGGTCCGTTTGTCGGTGCCCGATCGGGCGGCAATCTCGGGAACCAGATGGAGCAGGCGCGCTTCGGTCATGCAGAAGTTCTGCACGAAGTGCGCTTCGAATAGGAGTGTACGTGTACCAGTACACCCCGACGCCTGGCGGATCAGAACGGGAGCGTCTTGAGCGCCTTCCGAGTGTTGTTGACGACGTCGTCGCGAGAACGCTGCGCGCTGTCACCGTCTTCCGCTACGAGGGAAATACCAGCGGCGATCGCAAGATCCGCCACCTTGCAGCGGAGCGTTGCATCGCTGTCGGACAGAATCTCGGACACACGCGTCGCATCGATCTCGGGTTTTTCATCGCGGGCGGTCTGGCCGCGCAGTTCTTCGAGGGCCTCCACCAACGACTCTACCCTGTATTGCGCGGGCGTTCGCCGGGACATGTATGTGTTTTCAAGCTCCCATACGAGCACCGCGATCTGTCGCAGTGTCGTGGCCTCCCCGTCCTGGGCCTTGGTTCCGCCAAGGGCAGTCTTGGCCATCTTGGAGACAATCTCGGCACGCGCCTTATGCGCCCTGGCGTCATGGCGATCCGAGGGTGGAACCTGGAGAATCGAGTCAACGACGAGTGACGCCGCGAGATGTTCGCCGTTCTCGGCCTGGTTCGCGGAGTAGAGCAACGCCAGTTCGATTGCCTCGGCCCTCTGCGGTTCGCTAAGGCCTCGCAAGATGGCGACTGCCTCGATGACCCCAGGATCAACGTCCGGGAGAGCCGCACGCATCAGGCCCACCAAGCCCTTGCGTTCGTTCTCTTCGCTTGTAGCCTTCTTC
>JBATTM010000516.1:0-6645 GCA_049670545.1 Polyangiales bacterium | reverse complement strand
TCGATCTGAGGCAACAATAGCGTCTCCAGGCTGAATGCCACTGCGCAGAGGTGGAGCACCTTCATGTCGGCGGCTACTCTAGCAGCCTTGCCCCGAAAGACTCGATGAACAGGTGGTTCCATAGGCTTGAGACACTGCGTGCGCATCCCCGTCCCATCCGATTCGTCCTGGGGCGAGTCCTGTGGGCCACGGGGCTGTCCGAGCGCTTCACCGTCGAGACGCCTCGCGGGTTTCGGATGCGGTTCTATCCGAGCTCGATCTCGGCCGCACTTTGGTCCGACCCGACGTCGCGCCGCGAAGACGAAGACTTCGTATGGGCCGTCCTTCGACCTGGCGACCGCTACGTCGATGCCGGTGCGAACGTAGGTCAGCTCGCCATCGCGGCGTCCCTTCGGATCGGCCCTGAGGCGGAGGCCGTCGCGATCGAGGCTCATCCCGACGTTCACGGATATCTCGAGGGCAACCTCGCGCTCAACGGCGTGACGAACGTTCGCGCCGTGCATTGCGCGCTTGGCGAGGAGCCAGGCGAGATCGCGATGACGAGTCGTCGCTCCGACGACCAGAACTACGTGACCGCCGTCGGGGAGGTGCGGGTTCCGATGAAGCCCCTCGACTCGTTGATCGAACCGTCGCCGATCCGGCTCCTCAAGCTCGACGTCGAGGGATACGAGCTTCCGGTCCTCCGAGGCGCGACCGACACGCTCACTCAGACCGATGTAGTCTACTGTGAGCTTTCGGCGTCAAACTGCGCCCGCTTTGAGTACGCTCCTGAAGAAGTCGAGACCCTACTTCTCGAAGCCGGGTTCGTGTTTCTTCGATGGACGAACGGGTTTCCCGTGATCTCTGACGCTGCCTATTTCTCGTCTTTGCCTACCGAACAGATTCCCGCGACCGGCTACAATCTCGTCGCAGTGAGGCCCAGCGTCACGGACGAAGTCATCGGGCGCCTGCGAGACGCTCGGTGGGTACCGGGCTAGGGCGGCCAAGCGTTTGGACACGCGACCGTCGCGCTCTATGCTAGCGACCGCGTGACTTGGTTGAAAAAGGGCTGCTTGGGGGTCGTTCTTGGCATTGTTCTTCTGGTTTCGGCGTTTTGGGTCGTCTACGGGGGGGCGAAGTCTCAGCTCGACGGGGTCGTCGTTGGTGTTCCGCTTTCCGCCGAGCACGTCGCCGCACGAGTGGCGACGCAAAAATCCGCGAATCCCGATACCGACAATCGAATTCTCTTCGGCGATCTCCACGTCCACACGACCCTGTCCGTGGACGCGTTCATGTGGAGTCTGCCTCTCATGGGAGGAGAGGGGGTCCATCCCCCAGCCGACGCCTGTGACTTCGCGCGGTTCTGCTCGCAGCTCGACTTCTACGCGTTGACCGACCACGCCGAGGCGCTCAATCCGCGGACGTGGCAGATGTCGAAGGACTCGGTACGGCAGTGCAACGCGGTTTCTGGCGACAGCGCGCAGCCCGACACGATCGCGTTTACTGGGTTTGAATGGACGCAGGTCGGTCTCACGCCCGAGACGCACTTTGGTCACAAGAATGTGATCTTCAAGTATGACGACGACGACCAACTCCCTGCGCGGCCCATCGCAGCACCGGGGATCACCTCTCGCGCCATGTCGAAATTGAGCTCCCTCTGGCCGCTGCTCAGTCTCCCTGCGCGGGAGTTCCCCAAGCAGCAGAGCTACCTCGATTTCGCACGTCACATTCGGGAGAACGGGCGCTATCCGTTCTGCCCTGAAGGCGTCGACGCGAAGGAGCTGCCCGATACTTGTCGAGAGCGCGCGGCGACTCCAGATGTATTGTTCGACAAGCTTCACCAGTGGGACCTCGACACCCTCGTGATTCCGCACGGCACGACGTGGGGTTTCTACACGCCGCCCGGCTACACGTGGGACAAGCAACTGCGGGCCGACCTCGACGACCCAGAGCTTCAACGCCTGATCGAAGTCTTCTCCGGCCACGGAAACTCTGAGGAGCACCGGGACTTTCGCTCTGCGGTTCTCACCGAAGAGGGCGCGATCTGCCCGGCTCCTGTCGACGGGTACCAAGCGTGTTGCTGGCGGGCTGGCGAAGTGATCCGCGAGCGATGCGAGGATCCTCAGTCAGAGGCTTGCGACACACGGGTCCAGAAGGCACGCGAGGACTACATGCGGGTTGCTCTTGCCGGGCACGTGACGCTTCCCGGCGAAGACGTTCCCGATTGGCAGGACTGTGGGCAGTGCACGGATTGCTACCTCCCTTCGTTCCAATACCGTCCCGGCGGCTCCGTTCAGTACATCCTGGCCAAGGGCGATTTCGAGGACCCGGAGGACCCGCGCCACACGACGATGGGATTCATCGCGTCGAGCGACAATCACAGTGCGCGACCCGGCACGGGCTACAAAGAGTTCGCCCGGCGGAAGATGACCGATGCCCGCGGTGCCCCGAGCGAATCGCTTCGCAGTCGGATTTTCGGGACTCGCGGCGATCAAACGCCAGAGTCGGAAACGTTCACCATCGATCAGCTCATGGATCGCCCGCCATTCGAGCTGATGTGGCAAGAACGACAGGCGTCGTTCTTCATCACGGGTGGTTTGGTTGCGGTCCATGCGACCGCGCGGACGCGCGAAGCGATCTGGGACGCGATGCAGGAGCGCAACGTGTACGGGACCTCGGGGGATCGGATCTTGCTTTGGTTCGATCTCGAGAATGCACCCGAGGGCGTTCGACACATGGGGAGCGAGCTTACGTTTTCGGGAACCCCGAAGTTCAAAGTGCGGGCCGCCGGGTCGTTCGTGCAGAAGCCCGGATGCCCACCGGATGTGATCCAGGCACTCGGCGACGCGCGTGTCGAGAGCATTTGTGCGGGCGAGTGTTACAATCCTGGCGACCAGAGGCGAAGCATCACGCGGATCGAAGTCATCCGGATCGTCCGCCAGCAGAACGAAGACGAGTCGGTGGGGGAGCTGATCGAAGACCCGTGGCTGAGCCTTCCGTGTCCGGAGGGCGGCGATCTGTGTGTCGTCGAATTTGAAGACCCGGAGTACGGCACCCTCGGTCGAGATCTCCTCTACTACGTTCGGGCGATCCAAGAACCGACACCCACCGTCAACGGTGGTGGGCTGCGCTGCGACGGGGGCGAGTGCGAACCCTGCTACGGCAACTTCCGTACGGCGGAAGACGACGACTGCTTGGTCGACAACGAAGAACGGGCTTGGTCGTCGCCGATCTTTCTCTTGGCGCGTCAGGCTCTCTAGTGCGCGTGTGGTTGCTGGCTGGCGGCATGCTTGCGGGTGGTGCCCTCGCGATTGTTTACATCGCGCGCGTGCCCGAAGCGAGACCGGTCGTCACCGATGTTGCCGTGTGGGTCGACGATCGACCGATTTCGCGCGAGTCCTACGACAGGGCTCTCGCCGCGGTGGCTGCCGATCGCAAGGACGGCACGTTGCGTGATCAGGACCGCCAGCGTGTTCTCGATACGCTGGTCGACCAAGAGCTCCTCGTCGGGCGTGCGATCGAACTCGGCCTACATGAACGGGATCCGCAGGTCCGGAACTTACTTGCGACCGCCATGATCGAGTTCTTGGTGCGTCAGGCGGAAGACGATGCCCGCGGTGCGAACGAGGCCGACCTCCGAGCGTTCTATCAAGACGAGCAATTCCGCTTCGCGCGAAACCCGATGTACCGGGTCGAAGTAGTCGGAGGCGATGTCCCGCTTCCGGACGGCTTCTTGATCGAGAAGGAGATCGCGCAGCGCTTGGGGCCGACCGTCGCCACTCGGGTTGCGGAGCTTGGTGTCGGCGAGCGGCTCGTGACCCCAGGGTCTGACGGAGACGTTGTCGTGACCCTCGTCGAGCGACGGGGCGGCGGAGTCGCGCCCTTCGAGGAGGCGCGGGCCGCGGTCGAAGCGGCCTATCTGCGAGCACGGGGTGAGCGAGCGGTTCGGGAGTTTCTGGATCGCGCGCGACGACAGAGCGATGTTCGTGTGGAGGCGACGCCGTGAGAGTTTGGGCGTGGGTGCTGGTGCTGACGTTCATGCCGACGCCGGCCTCAGCCCACCAGAAAAGTGTTTCGTACTCGAAATGGGCCCCTCTCGACGACGGCGCCACGGCGCAGGTGAAGGTGAGCTGGTTCGATCTGACCTCGCTCCCGGAAGCCCAGGCGCTCGACAACGGGAAGCCCGACTCCTCCGTCTTTCTCCCCTATCTCGAGCGGCACCTCACACTCCACACGTCGTCGGGTGCCTGTGCGCCGGTCGATGGAAGTGCGGAGATCCTTCCGTCTGAGCGGGGTTGGCTGCGTGTAGAATGGCGGGTCCGATGTGAAGGCGCGCCCACTACGCTTCGCAGCGAGCTCTTCGCTTCGCTGACGAATCACGTGCACCTCGCCAGCATACGTGGCCCCGGTGGGATCGATGTCGTGCTTTCCTCGACATCGCCAACTGCCAGCGTGGTCCCATCGGGCGAGGGCGAATCGTCTGCAGGGCTCTTTGGTTTCGTCCGCCTCGGGATCGAGCACATTTTGAGTGGGTGGGATCACATCGCTTTCCTACTGTTGTTGATCGTCATTGCGCCGCGACTCCGAGAGGTGGTCCTTCTCGTGACCGGCTTCACCGTCGGTCACAGCGTGACGCTGGCGGCAGCCGCACTCGGCGCCATCGTCCCCAATCCACGCGCCGTCGAGGCGATCATTGCCGCGTCGATCGTCGTTGTGGCGCTCGAGAACACGAAGATGGAGAGCACCGGACGCGGCAGAGTTGTCGTCGGAGTCACGCTGTTGCTGTTCGCGTGCAGTGCTTGGCTCGGCCAGATTCCGGCGTTCTGGGGACTCGCGCTCTTCACACTCTGCTACTTTGCGTTGCTCCGAACCCATCGAGGCCACGGGAGGCTTCGGTGGTTGATCGCTTGCCTCTTCGGCTTCGTCCACGGGCTTGGCTTCTCGAGCGTGTTGCTCGCTCAGGAGCTCACCCGCTCCCAGTTGGTCGAGGCGCTCTTCGGGTTCAACGTTGGAGTTGAGCTCGGGCAACTCGCGCTCGTCGCTCTCATCTGGCCGATCCTTCAGTGGCTGCGACAGCGTGAGTTCGGCCGTCCCGTCGTCGAATGGACGTCTGCGGTGGGCGCTGCCGCAGGAACGTTCGCGCTCGTGGTACGCGTGTTCGGTCCTTGAACACGTCGCGATGAGGCGTGGCCTACCCGCCGAACGGGCCGCTGACCTCGTAGGTGATGCCACCGACGCCGGTAATGAAGCCTTCAACCCCGCGTTGAGAGCTGAAGTAGAGGCGCTCGAACGAGGGATCGAAGGCAGGCCCTGTGATCTCGGACTCGTCCTGCCCGACGACTTGGACAATGGGTGCGATCGTCCCGTCGGGGGTCAGCGCGACGATCTCCATGTTGCCGCCATCCTCCGCGACGAGCACGTCTCCTGCGGGCGATACCGTGACGTTGTCGACTCCCGTGAGGATCGGATTTCCCGAGGTCGCCGCGTCATAGAGAATGGTGAGGTCCGAACTCGCGATCTCGTAAGACCAGACCCGGTTGTCACCCTTCGTCGTAAAGTAAATGACCCCGGCGTGGAACCAGATGCCTTCGCCGCCGTCGAACGGCGTGCTCGCGGCGACTTGCGTCCGCGTGGACTGGCTTCCGGCGCTGGGATCGGGCACGTCTCTCCACTCGATGGTTCCCTCGGGACCCCCGCCCATGACCTCGGCCACTTGTAGGGTGCCTGCCGTGAGGTCGGCGAACCCGTCGACGAGGCCGTCGGGGACGTAACGGTAGAACCGGCCGTTCCCCTCGTCCTCGGTGAGATAGAGATTCTGGTTGCGCGGATCCACGGCGACCGCTTCATGCTCGAAGACGCCAAGCGCTTCTCGCGCGACTGCCGTCGTCATGCCGAACGGGTCGCATTCCCAAACTCGACCGTCAGCCTTCTCCTCGCACGAGAGCCATGTGTCCCACGGCGTCAGGCCCCCTGCGCAATTGAGGTCCGTGCCGGTCAGGATCGAGTACGCGTCGACGATGTCGCCGTTCGATGCGAACCGGACCGCGCCGCATCCGCCGCCGATGACGCTTGGTTGTTCCGCGTTCGACACGTAGACCCAGCCACCATCGCTCGCGGCAAACACGGCGCCGCCGTCGGGTGCTGGGTGCCACACGTATCCCGTGCCGGCGACCTCGGACCCACTGCGCCCCACGACCCGACTCGTGAATCCTTCGGGAAGCCGGAGCCCATTCTCGTCGGGATCGCCGAGAGGGCCGAGAGCACCGATGTTGCTCATCGGCCCTGCGCCCCCTGATCCGCCTGCGCCTCCCGAGCCGCCGCTGCCTGCGCTACCGCCGCCGCCCCCGCTGTCGTCACCGCAATGACTCAGCACGCCGCCAGCGACGATCCAGCCTGCGCCGGCGAAGCTTCTTCGAAGGAATTGGCGTCGGTTCTCGGGGAGGGAGAGAGGGAGCGTCTTGATGGGCATGGGTCTCCTAGGGGCAATGACTGGGATCGGTAGCATTTTCTGGCCTCCACGAATAGTCTTCGGCCTCAAACGTTGGACAGGATGTCACACGAGCGTCACACCCGTGCGCCATATCGTCGTGTGACAACGCTGTTCGAAACCGCTTGGAATGAGGGAAGCATGAAGTTCAGTCGTCGAGACATCATCAAGGGCATGGG
>JBATTM010000515.1:0-4803 GCA_049670545.1 Polyangiales bacterium | reverse complement strand
GCCCTGGACGCGCAGGAGAAGCAGCAGGCGCGGGCCTTGCGGCATCGCCTCCGGCGGCCGCGGAACTCACGGCCTGGCGTTCCGCGACGCGCGCCACGATTTGATCGCGCGATCGCGCGTACTCGCGCATCGCTTCGTTGATCAAGTAGTCGACCGAGCAGTCGAGCTCTTCACTCATCTGGTCGAAGAGCTCGTGGAGGTAATCCCGGCACTGAAACGCTCGAACTGTCTTCCTGTCGCCTTGATCAGCCATCTCGTCGACTACTTCTTGTTGTCATCCTCATCCCGCGTTCGCAAGGCTTCAATCGAGCCCTTGGCGACATCGCCGACTTTCGCGGCAGGAGGATTCAGCTGACGCCATCCCTCACCCTGCAGTTCCGTCGTATCGGTCATCAGTCGTTTCATCGCCGGGACATCATCGGCCCCACCCCTGCGTTCAAGATAGCGTAACGCGACGACCCGATTCCACCATTGTTGCGATTCGAGCATCTCGACCACGGTTGATGTAGGCGGAGGTGTCATCTGGCTCATCCGCGTCGCGTACCCTTCGAGCTCCTCCGGCTCGTATTGGATCCCCGGAGCATTGGGTAATTGTTGGGTAAATTGCTCGATCGTCGACGGGCCACCGAGCGAGAGGACCAATTCGCCCGCCCGCCACCGGAGCCGCTTGTCGAGCTTCTCCGTGGCCCCGCAGGCGCCGTTCGCACAGCCAACTTGCTGCACCAGAGGCCACAGACGCGAAATCGCGCGGGCGCTGTGAATGTCATCGACCCGATCGAACGCGTAATCTCGCACTTCGATCGAGTTCGTGGAATCGAGGGCGATCGACAGCAATCGGTTGAGCTGCGCGCGCGTCACTTGGTCCTCGAGGGCACGCAACGCATTGGCGCGCCGGGTGTTGAGCCGCTCCACCCACGCCTTCGGATCCTGAGGCCCAGGCTTCGTATCCGCGATGCGAAGCAGGCGCGAGGAGACCACCTCTTGGTCGGCGAGGTACTTCATGGCGGGGAGCGCGCCGTTGTTGATGTAGTTCTCGCGATTGTAGACGGCGACCGCGGAGATGCGCGCCGCGTCGGTCGGCTCTCCAGCAGCCTCCATCGACTTGCGGATTTCGTCGCCAAGCCATTTCACGAAGGCAGGCTTCTCCATCTGCTTCTCGATCTCGACCAGCCGATCGGCAGCGCGTTTCTTGGTCTCTTTGTCGCCGTCTTCCCCGATGATTTCCGCGATCTTGATCATCGCCTGGGGAGACATCTTCTCGTTCAATGCATCCACGAGCATCGTGGCCGCTTCAGCGCCAAGCGTGCGGGTCACTTGCTCCGCGCTGTAGTCTCCCGACAGGCTCCGCCCTTGAAAATCACGCGAGTACCACCCAACGACAGACCGGGTCAGCACGGAGCGCGTGTCCTCTGGCGCGTACGGAATGACCATGTACGCGGCATCTTTGGCGCGGATCTGCGCTTGCAACGCCTCTCGGTTTTCGGCGTCCGGCACCTCGACCAAGAGCGCCTCGAGACGCGCGACCATGCCCCCGACGATCGTTTCACTCGCGGTCGGGTCCTCGCGTCGCAGTTGGTCGAGCGATTGTTGAAGAAGCTTCAGGCCGTTGACATCGGACCTCTCCATCTCGACCATCGCCAGCGCAGCCTGGGTGCGGAGGTCGTCGTCGTACCGATCACTGCCGACCACCGCCAGCAGCCGGGTAGGCCCTTTGACTGTGCCCTTCCACATTTCGATGTCGTCGCTGTCGGCCTTGCAACCGACCAACGAAGCCACCGCCACCGCGCAGACCAGCGCAATCTTGCTCGTCGATCCCATCTGGCTCGCCACGCGTTCCCCCGAGGGCATGCAACCCGCGAGGATAATAGAGGATTCAGCGAAGCGATCAAGAGTCTGTCCGCCGCTTCGTTTCTTGACCAGTCGCGGGCGCGCCGCGTAGCCTCCGCATGTAGGAGGCCTCTTACTTGAGCACACATGGAACCACCTCTTCCGGGGACCTGGTGGCACCCGAAGGCAGGCGGCAGGACGTTCTTGCCATCGTCACACTCACCGCCACGGTGCTGCTGACGCTGGCGCTGATCTCCTACGACGCGCGAAACGGTTCGGCGAACCTGGTGGGGCCGGTCGGCCACCGGCTCGCGCGTGTCCTGATGGCAGCCTTCGGGCTGGTGGCGTGGTTCCTACCACTTGAAGGCGCTTTGCTTACGTACCGCTTGTTTCGACGTCGTGCCGCGATGCTGGGGTTGGCCACGCTGGCCTCGACGTTGGTGCTGGTGGTGATCGGGGCCGCATTGGCCCATCTGCTCATCGAACCGCAGGCGGCGTGGGGGGCGTCGCCGGGGGGTGCGGTCGGGGAGCTACTCGGTGAGGTGCTTCGGTCGCTGCTTGGCTTCACGGGAACGATCGTGATCGGCTCTGCCGTGCTCGGGATCGCGGTGATTCTGCGGACACCTTGGACGCTCGAAGAATCGATGCAGGGCATCGTGAAGGGGGCGCACGTCGCGTGGCAGTACGTCGCCGACATCTTCATCGCGATGCGGGAAGCATGGGCAGAGGCGCGAGAGCTGCATGAGGAAGAGATCCGGGCAAGCCAACCGCGGATCAGCCAGCCCCGGATCAGTGAAACGCGCATGAGCGAGCCGAAGATCATGGGCGGTGGCGAGCCACTCGAAGACGAGGAGGAAGAGGAACCCGAAGTCGAAGCGCCGATCCAGTTGCCGCCGCGGCCCAGGAGCAAATCGGGCGGCCCGACGATCGTGGCCCCGAAGGAGACCAAGCAAGAGCCACTCACCATTTCGACCCGCAACCGACGCTCGAAGCATGCGTTTCAGCTTCCGCCCACCACGCTCCTCGACCCACCAGACGCCTCGGTGATCCGTGTCGATGCGGATGCACTCCGGAGGAACGCCGAGCTCCTGACCGAGAAACTCGCTGCGTACGGCGTGCAGGGACGCGTGGACGAGATCCACCCGGGGCCCGTGGTGACGATGTACGAGTTCGAGCCGCGGAGTGGGACCAAGGTGTCGAAGATCGCGGGTCTTGCCGACGACCTCGCGATGGCGCTGGCCGCCCAGAAGGTTCGCATCGTGGCCCCGATTGCGGGCAAGGCGCGCGTCGGGTTCGAGCTCCCGAACGACGACCGGAACACGGTGAGCCTCCGGGAGATTCTCGAAGATCGACGCTGGATGAATCACACGGGGTCGCTGCCGATCGCACTTGGCAAAGACATCGCGGGACAGCCCGTCTACACCGATCTCTCGAAGATGCCGCACTTGCTCGTCGCAGGCGCCACGGGCTCCGGCAAGAGCGTGGGGCTGAACGTCATGCTGTGCTCGATGCTCGCGAAGAAGACCCCGGAAGAAGTCCGGATGCTGATGATCGATCCCAAGGTCGTCGAGCTGCAGGTGTTCGACGGCATCCCACACATGCTGCTCCCGGTCGTCACCGACATGAAGAAGGCCGCGCTCGCGCTTCGATGGGCGGTGGACGAAATGGAGCGGAGATATCAGCTGTTCGCCGACGCGGGCACGCGCAGCATCGACACCTACAACCGACGGGTCGATCGCGTGCACAGCGGGGATCTTCCACTCGACAAGTTCATGCCGAAGCGAAAGGGCAAAGTCAGCGCCCAGGATGCGAGCGGCAACGAAGTCCTCCTCGACCCGACCGACGGCGAGTCGCCGGACGCTCAAAACTTCACGCCGGAGAAACTTCCATCGGTGGTGGTCGTCGTCGACGAGTTCGCCGACTTGATGATGGTCGCCGCGAAGGACGTCGAGGCCTGCATTGCGAGGCTTGCGCAAAAGGCCCGTGCCGCCGGCATCCACGTGATCTTGGCGACCCAGCGCCCGAGCGTCGACGTCATCACGGGCATGATCAAGGCCAACTTCCCGGCGCGGATCGCATTCAAGGTATCGCAGCGCCAAGACTCGATGACGATTCTGGGTCGTTCGGGCGCAGAGCATCTCCTCGGGATGGGCGACATGCTGATGATTCCGCCAGGCACGAGTGACCTCGAGCGCGTCCACGCGGCGTACATCGGGGAAGAAGAAGTGCGCCGGATGACCGACTTCCTCCGCGAGCAGGGCGATCCGGAATACAAGAACGAGATCCTCAAGCCTCGCGACGAAGAAGGGGACGCCGCGGCGAGCGACGACCCACTCTACGACAAGGCGATCTCGGTGGTCGCCAACGCGGGCTACTGTTCGATCAGCCACGTGCAGCGGCAACTGAGCGTCGGATACAACAAGGCCGCGAAGCTCGTCGAGCGAATGGAGCAAGACGGCGTCGTCGGTCCTCCGAGCTCGAAGGCGGGCGGCCGCCGCGAAGTACTCGTGAGCCCGCACTAAGGGAACGGATCAACTCGGGCAATCGGGTCGTGCTCGACGCCAGTCATGTGGCGGACGGCTCGGCTTGCAAAGGTAGGCGGGTGCACTTGCAGCGTTGGCCCACGCAAGCCTCGCCTCATAGCTCACGCCAACCCGAAGTGATTGCTCGCTGACGGGTTGTCATTCGCCATGCCGCCCCATGACCGCATCGAACCCGTCCCTATCAAACCCACCACCGTGAGACACACGGCGCGTCGACTGGCGCCGCGAGAACGATGTCGTGAAAAAGGGGACAGTCCCCTTTTTCGGGAAGAAGCATCACCAGAATTAACCCGTCGAAAAAGGGGACTGTCCCCTTTTTCTGTCTGATCCAGTCTCGCGGGTAGGGACGCCCGCACCTCGACGGTGTTCTGCGCTACTTGCCCTATATTACCGTATTTTTGTGGTATCTCGGCCCCAGGGGCCGAGATTGGAC
>JBATTM010000514.1:0-2093 GCA_049670545.1 Polyangiales bacterium | reverse complement strand
GGGACGAACTCCTGCACCATCGCGTATCCTTGGCGAAGCACGACCTCGATGATCTGATTGCTGTTCGCGCCGGACTTCGGGGACTCGAGCACGAATACGTCCCGTCCGCGCGTCCCGTCCAGAGGTTTGATGACAGCGCGCCCGCCCTCCTGCTCTACGAAACGCATGATCGCATCCCGGTCCCGGGTCACCAGCGTTCTGGGCCTCAGAGCGGCGGGCAAGTCAAGAAGCGAAAGCTTGGTCAGCGCTCGAAAAAGCCCCCTCGGACTGTTGATAACGCGTACACCCCCTCGCTCCAAACGCGCAAGGAGACAAAGAGCCGCCACGTGCTCCGCTCGGCGTGCCGTGTCTCTTCCGGGGTTGGTGCGAACGACGACAAGGTCGGAGTCGCCGAGAGCCTCCGTCAACCGTGCGCTCAACGAGAGTTCGTGTACCAGGTCGGTTGGCTCCGTGGCGCCGAGCGTCCAACCCCGCGCGTGCAATCCCTCGTCTTCGGTGGCACTCAAGTCGCCGATGCCGCACACGAACACGCGGTGCGCTCGGCGACGGGCGGCGGCGATCAGGAGGGTCGTGGTCTGGTCGACCGATAGCTCGGTTGGGTCGTTCACCACAAACCCGATTCGCATCAGGTCCTCGCTTCCAAGATCGCCACTCCTGCGTCGCGCCGTCGGAACGTGTGCTCAGGCGGGGCAATCACGCCGTAGTGCAGGATACGGGCACCAGTCTGCCCGACCGGGTTGACGCTGTGGCCGATTGCGATGCCGTCCTCGGGCGCCTCATACTCCCGAATCACGTCCCCGAACGCGTTGCGGAGCACGGCGATTCGCTCGCCTTGGCGAAGCAGGTGGGTCGGCCGCGGCAGCACTTCGAGAAGACCGCCCCGATCCGTGTACATCCACCGGGAGCGCTCGCAGAGCACGGGCTCAGGCCCCTCGGCGACGGGCCGCCGGGACAACATACCGGCGGCGGCCATCACCGCGCGTAGCCCGATTCGCGCCGACTTGACGTAGCTCGGCTGGAACCTTTGTGGATCTCCGATTTCAAGCGTGATCGAAGGAATACCAAGGTCCATCGCTGCGCCGCGCAATGTATAGTCGGACGGTGGGTTGTGTACGATGATCTGAGGACGCTGAAGGTACGCCATGGCCGCCGTCGCAGCATGGGTCATGTCGGCCCGAACATAGACCGAATTGACGCGGCCGAAGCTCGCAGTGTGCAAGTCCACCAGGAAGTCGAACCGGTTCACGATGCGGTCGAGGATTCGGTGCGCGTACGCTTCGGCGACGTTCCCGTTCTCGCGCCCCGGAAAAATGTGATTCAGATCCCCGCCATCGACGAACTCTCGCTGATGTCGGTGTAGCCCCGGCACGTTCACCACGACCACCGCAACGACGGTCCCGGTAAGGTGCTTGGGATTGAGGTGGTTCATCAAGTCGTGAATCACCCGGATCCCGTTGAGCTCGTTCCCATGGACGGCTGCCGTGAGCCCGAAGACCGGGCCCTCGCGCTTTCCACGGGCAATTAACACCGGGAGCAAGATGTCTTGAGCGAGCCCATTGGCCACGAGTTCGACGTATAGGCGAGACACCTGAGCGCTCGGAAACTCGTCGATCTCTAGCTCCCGACGCCGTCGGATGGGCAAGTTCACGTCGTTCTCGGGACCTTCTGGCATCGTTGCGCGCAGATTCTGCCATCGAGCGGCCGAGCGCGCACGAGAGATCTAGCCGATGTGGATTCGTTCGATCCCCGGAGTGATCGCGCAGCACAGGAATAGGAAGCGAGAACCTAGCTCCAGCCGCTCGTGAACGCGACGACTATGAAGGCCAGATAGCCGAGCCAGCGTCGGCCGCCGCTCATGGAAACACAGCGAGTTTCAGGCGCTGCCCCGACGTTCTGCTCAAGGTCGACGGTCAGATCTCTGGGTCAGATCTCGGTGAGATCTCTGTGTTCCCCCGAGAGTCCTGTTTTGGACGCGGGGCACCCATTGGCTAGGATGAAAGCGCACGCCGTAGTGGCGTGTCACCGGGGGGTGCAAGCTGGGCAGCAGAGCCTCTGCTTTCGTGAGTTTCGCGTTAATTAGCGTTGTTGTGGTC
>JBATTM010000513.1:0-13508 GCA_049670545.1 Polyangiales bacterium | reverse complement strand
CCGCCAGTGTTGGAGGAGTCGTCCCCACACGCAGCCACGGCGGCGATGAGTAGGAGCCCGAGACAAACGCGCAGAAATGTAGTCGGCATGCGAGCATCGTAGCACAGCGCGTGTCCTCAGATCGGCAACAACGGTTCCGCCGAAGCGTGCTAGAGCCTGCGCCGAGGGCTTCCGATGCATCCGATCATTTCGGTCACCGATCTCAGCAAGACGTACGAATCAGGCTTCAAGGCGCTGACGGGCGTTGACCTCGAGATTCGGCGTGGCGAGATTCTCGCGCTCCTGGGTCCGAACGGGGCCGGGAAGACGACCCTGATCAGCATCATCTGCGGCCTCGTCAATCCGTCGGGTGGGACCGTCCTCGTCGACGGTCACGACGTCGTGACGGAGTATCGCGCCGCCCGCTCGAAGATCGGCCTCGTCCCCCAGGAGCTCTCGACCGAGGCGTTCGAGAGCGTGTGGGCGACGGTGAGCTTCAGCCGCGGCCTGTTCGGGAAGCCCAAGGGCGCCGCACATGTCGAGCAGCTGCTTCGCGACCTCTCGCTGTGGGACAAGAAGGACTCGAAGATCATGGCGCTGTCCGGCGGGATGAAGCGCCGACTCATGATCGCCAAGGCGCTCTCGCACGAGCCTGTGATTCTGTTTCTCGATGAGCCGACCGCCGGCGTCGACGTCGAGCTTCGCCGCGACATGTGGGAGATGGTCCGTGGTCTTCGGGAGCGCGGCGTCACAATCATCTTGACGACGCACTACATCGAGGAGGCCGAAGAGATGGCCGATCGCATCGCGGTGATCAGCAAGGGCGAGATCGTCTTGATCGAAGACAAAGACGTGCTCATGCACAAACTCGGCAAGAAACAGCTGACACTCCATCTACAACATCCGCTCCCGCAGATCCCCGACGAGATCGCCGACCCATCCATCGAGCTTTCGGCCGACGGCCTCACGCTCGTCTACACGTTTGATGCGCACGAAGAGCATACCGGGATTGCGAACTTGCTCCGAAAACTGAACGAGCACGGCATCGATTTCAAAGATTTGCAGTCGAGCCAGAGCTCGCTCGAGGAGATCTTCGTCAACTTGGTGAAGGAGGAACGATGAACGTACACTCCATGCGCGCGATCTACATGTTCGAGATGGCGCGCACAGGGCGCACGCTCATGCAAAGCATCGTCTCGCCCGTTCTTTCGACGTCGCTCTACTTCGTCGTCTTTGGCTCTGCGATCGGCTCGCGCATGGTCGATATCGACGGGGTCAGCTACGGCGCGTTCATCGTCCCAGGCTTGACGATGCTTTCGCTTCTCAACGAAAGCATCTCCAACGCGTCCTTCGGCATCTTCATGCCCAAGTTCACGGGGACGATCTACGAGTTGCTCTCGGCACCGATCTCATACATCGAGATCCTGATCGGGTACGTCGGTGCTGCCGCGACGAAATCGATCATCCTCGGCTTCCTCATCCTGGCGACGGCACGGCTATTCGTCGACTACGAGATCGCGCATCCGTTTTGGATGGTGGGGTTCCTCTGCCTCACTGCGGTCACGTTCAGCCTCTTCGGCTTCATTCTGGGTATCTGGGCAGACGGGTTTGAGAAGCTTCAAATCGTCCCCATGATGATCGTCACGCCACTCACGTTCCTCGGCGGCAGCTTTTACTCGATCGACATGCTCCCACCGATTTGGCAGAAGATCACCCTGCTCAACCCGGTCGTCTATCTCATCAGCGCGTTCCGATGGAGCTTCTTCGGTGTCGCCGATGTCGACGTCGGGGTGAGCGCGGCGATGATTCTTCTTTTCTTGCTCGTCTGTTTGGGAACCGTCCGCTGGATCTTCAAGACCGGGTATCGGCTCCGCCCTTGATGACGACTAGAGTCCCGCCCGTGCCGCATCGATTGCTGCGCCCGCCGCAGCCACATCTTGGTCGATCGGGCCTCCGGCATCGAGCGCTTGCACGGCCAAATCCACCGACCGTTGTGCCTCGTGAAGTGGCTCGCTCACCTCGAGAAGGCTTGCATCCCGCGCCACCTCGTCGGCTGCTCCGAGTTGAACGAGCGTGCGTCGAAGGTAGTCGCGGATGCTCACGCTGCCGGGCGCCCCTTCCATTCGAGTGCGCGCCAACAAGTCCGTGCCCTGGTCGAGGCCGGCAAGGATCTTCGCTTCCGACGAGAGCTCGGTGGTGGACTCCGGGGCGTAGCGGCTCACACCATTCAACGTGCCCGTGTAGATCGTGCCGTCCGGGCCGACGGTCGTTGCCGCGTAGATCGAGTTTTCGCAGGAGTCGGGTACCACCTCGAGCACCTCGCTCACGCCGGGTAGAACCGCTGCAATCCCGGCGAACGCTTGGTCACAGGTGCCCGGGCCCCCCGGG
This sequence comes from Polyangiales bacterium, assembly GCA_049670545.1. Lineage (GTDB taxonomy): Bacteria > Myxococcota_A > Polyangia > Polyangiales > Houyiibacteriaceae > SG8-38. The sequence goes on along the minus strand of JBATTM010000513.1, from coordinate 11,141 downwards.
GCCCAAAGTGCCGACTCTCCCGTCTCGAGATCCAGCCCTTCCAGCCCCCACTGCCCATCGCGCTGCCCGATGCCATAGACCAGACCGCTCGCCTCGCTGATGCTCGGGATACCGTTGGGCACGCTCACTGCGGTGTTGGCCCACCTGGTCGCGCACGACCGGGTTTCCGGATCCCAATCGATGCGCTCGAAGCCGAAGGGGGCTTTGTCCGGGATTCCGCCCTCTAGGGCCGATACGAGGTTCTGGGCGATCGTTGCGAGGGGAGACGCATCGGGGTCGATGATCGTAGGCGCATTGAGGAGGTCGTTGACGACGACGGCCGCGTACCCGCGAACGGCCACGGATTGTTCGGAGCAGGACTCCGTGACCTCCGGAACGCCGAATCGGACGGGAACCTCACAAGCGATTCGGGGATCCTTGCCGGGGGCGATCGGTTCCCAGTCTTCGGGGATTTCGTCTCGCCAGAACAGCACGAGATGCATGAGGTCTTGACCATCGGTGATCACGACGAAGCGATCGTCGTCGACGGCGGTTCCCATGAGGCTCGGCGTCGAACCGGACCCTGGACCGAGTCGGATTGCGCACGGTTGTTCGACCGTCTCGTAGGGCGCGCGCCATGCCATCTCGAGCGTTGCACCGTCCCATTGGTAGCGGTACATGGCGGCGCTGGTAACGACGTAGATGCCTCCGCTTTCGTCTGCGGCGATACTGTTCGACACGATCTCGAGGTCTGCAGGGTCGGCAGTCCCACAATTGGTGTTCGTCGATGCAACCGCGACCGTTCCGAGATTGTTCGGATCGGCGTCAGCAGGAATGACGAAGACGTTGCCAAGCTCCGTCGCGAACGCGAGGTCGCCTCCGTAAGTCAGAGACATTCCCGCGATGACGTCCTCGTCACTGCAGAACACCTCGTCTGGCATGAAGATTCGTTGTTCGAGTGCGATCGGCGAAGACCGATCCCCGCGGATGCTGTCCCCAAAGAACGAGACGAAACGACTCCGCCCAGCAATGAAACGATTTCGTGAGTCGACGGCCGTGTAGGCGCCACTCAGACCGAGCGCGGCTGGGGGCGCGTTCTCTTCGCGTTCTGCAGGGATGTAAATGTCGATCAGTTCGAAGGTGTCGTGGTCGATTTTGATGACGGCGTTGTCGACGCCCGTCACCGTGGACCACACGGCTCGGCCACCGTCCTCGTAAGGTTCGGTGAACGAAGTGATCACCGGAATCCCCGCAGACGGAAGAGAGAGGTGCGCGCTCGCAACGCTGCTACCCGTGCCGGTGGCAGGGCCAGCGTTCGGAGAGGATCCCTGCGCGTAGCTCGACCGGTGGGACCCTGCCCAAACGGTGTCGCCAAAGGCATTGCTGCAGATCGGTTCGCGCGGGGCGAGGGGGGTTTCGCAAAGATCGCCAGTCTCGGTCGCTGGCACGTAGGCGTCGCCCCCGCCATCGTTGGAACATCCGAGGGAGCCGGCGAAGAACGCTGACGCGAGAATCAAGAAGAGAGAGCGTACAAGCAAGAGACCTCCATAGGGGCCATGGGATAGCATCATTCAGGACGCGATCGCGCCAAAGTACACTGCCGCGACGCGATTCCGCCCGGCTAGGCTAAGTCAGCACCTTGCGCCTGAACTCCTGAATGACCGGAATGGAATCGAGCCACGCGGAGGCATCCGCGCGATCGTTGTCATGCTCGCTCAATTCACCCGCGAAGCCCTCGGGAATCTGGCTGAAGTGTTCCGACGCGTCCGCGTCTTCGTCGTAATAGTGGTACTCGTATCCAGGGACGAACAGGTCCTCATCGGCCACGACGTCGACCGTCCGCACCCCGTACGACGAAAGCTCGGTCGTGGTCGCCTGAGGCGGGATGATCCACACGTGCCTCGGGCCCGCGATGAACAGGTATTGGACCTTGCGGTTCTTCGAGAGAATCCGAAAGCGCTGAAGGTCACCTCCGTACATGGTGCTCCGCGACTGGTGCACTTCGAGCACCCCCTTGGCGAAGTCAGGTTCGAACCCCTTCACGATCTTCAATGAGGAGGGATCGTTGCGCCGGGTGAACCGAGCGATGCTACGCCCGCCATGGATCAGATTGCGTGGGTTGGCGGCCGCTCGTTTCCGGGGGTCTGTGAAGTCACGGTAGGGCCTCGTGCGAGCCCTCGGGGCATCTTGGAGCACCAGGTAGAGCGCTTCTTCGTCGGTGCGCGCGTGACGTGTCTTTCGGTTGATCGACTCGAGTGCGGATTGCATCTCGAGCGGCAGGTCGGTCGTCGACTCCACGCATTCGGTGATCTCGAATCCGTCACGGACCGTCGTACGGACGTCGCCCTTGCCGATCCAAAAATCACCGTCGGTCGCCACCAAGTGCGATGCGCACCGCCACACGAGGGATAGATCTTTGTAGAAGATGCGAGGCACGATCTCCGTCCGCCCACTCGATCGATGACGTTGCATCACGTAGGCCACGAAGAATCGAAGCGCCGGATTCTGAAGCGGGTTCGTGAGATAGAAGCGCGTCTCGAAGAGGTTGATCTCGTGCTTGGGCGAGTACCCGGAAGACAACAGGCCCATGGGGTCGTCCTTTGCCTCCCCCACACAGCGGAACCGCGCTCCGGCATCGATGAGACTACGAAAACTTCGGGCCACTTGCCGATGCGTCGAAGCCTCGGCGTCGACGCTCGCGGCAATGCGCGTGGGGATGTGTGGATTCATGTGGCGACGACCTATACCACTCGACGGTCCAGTTGACTCAACGAGCGTAGTAGTCCGCGATCTTCGGGTGCCCGAGAACCCGCTCGAGGTGCGCGACCAGCGTCGGCGCCACGCGTTCTGCGAGGTCGGCAGGCACATGGTCGAGAATGCCAGCGCGAAGGCTACGGACCCACACCATCACCTTGAGGTCGGCGACCGTCAGTTGCCCATCTGCGAAGTACTCTCCGCCGCGTGTTTCCAACATGGCGCTCAGCTGCTCGAGGTAGAGCTTGATGGGCCCATCGGCAAGGGCCTCGCGAGCTGCCTTCTTCTGCTCCTCGTCCTTGATCGACATCGTCGTGACCTGCTTGGAAACGACGTCTTCCACCGCATCCATCACTTCATCGCAATAGGCCGCCTGCAGTGGGTCGGCCGGGTACAACCCCGCGAGTCGAGCGACGTAGCGATTGATCGCGTTGCATTGGCTCAGCTCGATGTCGCCGATCTGGAGCACAGGAACCCGTCGAAACGGATAGCCTTTGCGATTGGCTCCGAACTCCTGGAAGCTGATTCGATCATCTTCGAAATCGATGCCGCCGAGGCGCAAGGCGAGTCGCGCCGGTTCGGCGCGGCCGCCGTGGATGTCGAAATAGGTGAGCTTGAGCTTGGGCATGAGCCAGACTCTAGGGCGCATTGGGGCGGCGTCACCTGGAAGAGTGAGGTCTGCGTGCGGAATCGTCGTCGCCGGAGAACACCAGGTCGATCTTGACGCGCGTCGACGCGTCGAAGGACATTCCCTCGAAATCCACGGTGACGTGATGACTTCCGAAGGTCACGTGCGAATCGTCGACATCGACGTTCGTCGCGCCATGGTCGATGGTCGCGTGGGCGAGGTCCGCAGTTTGGCTCAACGAGCGGATCTCGAGGTGCGCGCTCCCATCGCTGAACGTCCCTTTCGCCGGTGCCGCCGGAAACTCGAACGAGATATGCGAGTGCGCGAGGTCGATCGCCATCTGAGAGCGCGCAAGCTGATTCGTCAGCGAGCAAACCGCGGCTACTTGGTCGGGCGGGAACTCGACCCGATCGCCCACCGTGGAGAAAACGCCTGGAGGAGCTCCTTCCCGAAACTCCTGGTTGCTCGATAGCTCCACCACAGCGTCACCCCAGTTCCGCAAGGGCTCGGCGTCGATGCTCCCCGGGTCGAGCGAGTACGTGTCGATCCCGCAAGAAGCGCACGTGGCTGCGATCGCTGCGGCACCTAGTGTGAGTCGGCGTGTGAACCTCAGTACCGTCATGGGTCTCTCCCTTCGCACCGTCCGGTGCTGGAAGAGAGTTACGTGGCGGTGTCACGCGGGCCATACGCAATTTGTCGAGATCTCATACGTAATTCGTTCGCCCGTCGAGCCCATGTGTCAACGTGAAGAGAATTGCGGCCTATCGCGCTACAGCGCAGAGACGGTTTCGATGATCGGAAGCGTGTTGCGGTTGCCGAAATCGTCGGTGGCCGAAAGTTCGAGCGTCACTGATTGTGCCCCGGGCACTTCGCTCGCAAGCTCCACGGAGAAGCTGCCATCGGGTTGCATCGGGACATCGTTGAACACTTCGTCGCCGAGGTCGGTCGTCACCTTGATCGATGCGGTGCCCCCGGTCAGAGGGTCCGGGGCGTCTTGTCGGTGGTCGTAGCTGCGAAGGCGGTACGCGCCTTCCACCACCGGATACCCGAGCTTCGCGGTGACGGTCGTCCCCGCGACCGACGCTTCGATGAAGGCCAGTGAAGTTCGGGCGGAAAGCGCGAAATCGTCGCTGTAGAGTGGTGACTCGGCGCTTCCGTAGTTGTCGGTGGCGCCGTCCACGTACTGTTCTCCCCAGTAGGCAAAGCGATACGTCCCTTCGGCTTCGGTGGCGAGAAACTCGTACGCTGCGGTCCACTCGGAACGTTCGCCGTATTGCTCGTGCAGAACGATCAGTTCGTAGCCCTCATCGCTCATCACACCTCCGTCGGGGCGGGTCACCGGGACGAATCCGCCTGGGCCGGAGTCGACTTCGAGCCACACCCGGGGCAGGTCGACGAGCGGATCGCCGCCCTCAAACGTGAAGGTCGCGCGTTCGAGGCGCTCAACGTCTGTCGGCTGCGTGATGGGGGTTCCCGCGTTGGGTGTCGTGTACCGCTCGAAGTTCGTGTCCGTGGTGCGCCGCTCGCGCCAATCGAGGTGCTCCCATTCGGGAAGCTCATCGAGCGCCCCCGGCTCTTCCAGTCGAGACGTGCTCGCCGGCCCGGTGAGGTTTTCAACGACGCGACAGACGAGGTCCCCGAACTTCGGGCCCCAAATGTTGACCGTGGTCTCATAGCCTCCCTGAAGCCAATCATCTTCGAGCAAGATGTAAAACTGATGGTCGTTGGCGTACGCATACACCACCGAGTCTTCACGGCCAATCCCATGCCCTTCGAGGAGGCGACGGTGGATCTCCATTCCGAGTGGCGTCGTGGCTTCTCCCGGCAGACCCACGATGTAGAGGCCACCTAGGCGCATCACGCTGACGACCGTCTTGTCGTAGATGTCGACCCGTTCCATCACGATATTCTCGATCAAGCTGAGGTCGATCGGGCAGACGATGCTGTCGAGTTCCATCTTGGTCTCGGGCACTCCCTCGTCTGCCTCGTAACTCGATCCGCACAGGAACGCGCCACGTTCGTAGACTTGGCTTCCATTGGCGAACTCATTGGGCCCGTACCCGATTCGGTCACGGTCGATCGGAAAGCGGTTGACGAAGTACTCGATCTCGACCTCGGTCTCGCCTCGAGGAAGAGTGCGATAGAGTTCGGCGATCTTCTCAGCCGCCGCAATACCCACCGCTTCGGTACGTTGGTTGTCCTGGTGACCGACCTCCGAGTCGCCCGGGCTGACGTTGCCTGCGGTTCCCTGCATGAGCATCACTGTGACCGGGCCCAAATCATCTTCCCGTTGGAACAACTCCTCGGTCTTGGCTTCGATCAATCCGGGCGCGTCTTCACTCATGTAAGGGTTGCTGCCGCTGAAGACGGTCCCGTGGACCGGGAAGTTGGCGATGATGACGAAGGGGCTTCCATCCACCCGGTCGATTCGAACGACGTGTAGGCGCGGGTCTTTGGTCACCGACTCGCCCGTGGCCTGGCATTCAGAGTCGTCCATCGCGCACAGAACGCCGTTTTGGTGGAAGTAGAGGTTGTCGTCTTCCGCACGGCGGTCGCGATTCACCCGCCCCTCTGGATCGAAATTGTCGTTGGCTCCATACGAGAACGCAACGGGGACTCGTTCGGCTTCCATCACTTCGATGACGACACGTGTGAGTTCATCCGTGAGTTGGATGAACATCTCTTGTTGGAACGTATCGGTTCCGACCTGTCCGAACAGATCGGGGACTTCGAGGTAGCGGGCCGGTCCTGCGTGGGTATGCGTGGCGCCGAGGAACAATTCGTAACGGATGTCTTCGCCGGTGGCTTCGGTAACATTCTCGATGATTTGATCCCGCATCAGGTCGGTCGGGAAGATGAGGGGTAACCGCAGCATGATCACCCGCCGATGATCGTTTTCGAGAAGCAGCGCCTTCAGCGAAAGCCGTTGGATCAAGCCTCGCGCGTTGAAGAAGACCTCGACCGTTCGTGGGTCGGTGGTCGGGTTCTCAAACCCATTGTCCTCCGTTCGGTCTCCGTAGCCTCCCATCGCGGTGTTGGGTGGCATGTGCAGAGAGGAGCGGACGAGGGAAGCTGTCAGGGCCCCAGGAGGCGGCCCGATGTCTTCACCGCCTGCGCCGCCCGTACCGCCTGCGCCGCCGGTTCCGCCACTCCCGCCGGCCATGTCCTCACTGCTGCAACCCAACATCCCGATGGAGAGCGCCAACCCGAGTACACCAAGCCACCGTCGCCAATCGCACCGTCTACGCATCAAACCACCTCGGCTCGGAGGGTACCTCGGTTGACCGGCGCCCTCTAGCTGCGATTCAGGCTGGAGGGCTCTCGGGCACCCGCCGGCGATGAGGATCACATCATGCCTGCCACATCCCCGTCCTCGGGCAGGCGAATGGGCCGCGATCTCTCGAACATGGGCCCGTGGTAGCCTCGCCGCGGGCGCGCTGGACGCGCACCGCGCCACTTCATGACTACGCTCCGTCTCATCACCATTCCCATCAGCCACTACTGCGAACGCGCACGGTGGGCCCTTGACTACGTGGGGCTCGAGTACCGGGAAGAGCAGCACTTGCAGCTGTTGCATTGGCCTCACGCGTGGGCGTCGAGCGGAGGGAAGACGGTGCCGGTTCTCGTCACGAGCGAAGGGGTTCTTTCGGAAAGTGAAGACATGGTCCGCTACGCCCACGATCACGCGCGGAACGGTCAACCGCTTTATCCCGACGACGATACTCTTCGAGAGCGGGTCACGGAGCTGGAGCGCGGATTCCAAGATTCCTTCGGGGTCGAGTCTCGCAAACTGATCTATGGGCATGCGTTTCGTTGGGGGCGGCCCGCACTCGACTTCAACGCCGCGCGCGCGCCCCGCTGGGAGCGAAGGGCACTGCACGTTGGTTTCCCATTGGTGAAGCGGTTCATGCGCCGCTATCTGCAAGTGAACGCGACGGCTGAAGCCGTGGCCAAGGAGCACGTGCAACGCGTGTTTGACCACACCGCCGAACTCCTGAGCGATGGCCGACGTTACTTGGTTGGCCACGCGTTCAGCGCCGCAGACTTGACCTTCGCCTGCATGGCCGCGGCGGTTCTATGCCCGCCCGAATACGGGATCCCTCTCCCACAGCCCGAGGATGTCCCCGAGGATTTCGCACGAGACGTGACAGCATTCCGCGTGCATCCAGCTGGGTCGTTCGCAATGCGAATGTTTCGCGACCACCGACGCCCGTGCGCGCCAGAACGTCTGCGTGACGCCCCGCCTGCGTCCTACGGCTGAACCTCGACCGCACCGACATCGCACATCCCGCCGGCCGGCCTTGGTTCCCCTCGTTGGTCTTCCGCGACCGCGCACATCAGGCCCGGAATCGCGTCGATGGCCACACTGCCAGGGAGCAACCCATGGGTGAGGGTAGGGCCGCCATTGTGGGTCAGCGCCCCAAGTGCCAACGCCGAGATGGTGCTGCCCTCGATCACGAGTGTGGCGTTCCGGTCGTTGTACACGGCGCACGCAGGTTTCGAATCCCCGCTGCGCCGAAGAACACGCTAGGTAGTCGGCTCGGTGGGCTTGTCCCCGTCACCTGGGCAGTACGTGGTGGGCTCGGTGGGCTTGTCCCCGTCACCCGGGCAGTACGTGGTGGGCTCGGTGGGTTTGTCCCCGTCACCCGGGCAGTACGAAGATGCCTCGGCGGTTCCGACGGCCGTGAAAGCAAAGGCCGCCACGAGGACGAGCGCGCGAATCAGTGTGTTGTCGACCATGGAGAGTTTGTAGGGCCTGCCGTTCCGGGGCACAAGCCCGCCCCGACCGCTCTCGGTTTCAAGACGGGATTCGACCCAGTATTTCAGTCATTTGCGGGGATCGAAGCGAACGAGCCCTTGTCGCAAGGCACGTCGAACATCAGCACGCCGTCTTCGTCCTCGCCCATGGGCTCGGGGACGTTGCCTGCCGGATAGATGGCGATCTTGCGATCCCCGTCGACGTAGGCGAGGAACACGCACATCTCCGCCTCCCCGCTGTTGCCGAACACCAGCTCTCGATCGGTGGTGTTGTTGTACCCACAGCTGTACCGCATCTTCTTGGCGCCGCCTGAGTTGACCGGTGGGGCGATCGTGCGACCGAGGTTGTCACCGACGTTGTCGAGCTCGACGACAGGGGTTTCCGTCCCATCGTCATTCACGAAACTGAGCTGAAAGTAGTTGCCCCACCCATGATAGTGGCCGAGCACGTAGTACACGTTCACGGAGTCGCCCAGGTGGTCGGTCAGATCGCACGTCTGGCTCCAGCGGGATCGTCGCTGGGCGGGGATCTTGATGTCCGGGTTCGAAAACGTCATCTCGCGTAGCTTGGTCTTCGCGTCTTCTTTCTCGACCGTTGCGAAACCCATCGTCAATGTGGTCTCGACAGGGGCCGCCGAGACGTTGAACAAGTGGACGTTGCCGATGATCTGACTGTGCGGAGGGATGATGAGCGCAGTGCCCTCGGGGAACTCCTGAACTTCTTCGAACGACTGCGTCGACTGCGCGAAGATCGTACCGCCCCACACAGCCGCCTCCAACTCCGAGAAGTTGCGGTCCGCACACCGCCAGCTCCCGTCTTCGCCGGCAAAACGATCCTCGGGCACGTGGAACCAGTTCGAGTGATGCCATGCACCGTCGTTGGTCTGGCGCACCTTGTTCAGATAGATCGGCTCCTCGTTGTTCAGTTTCCAGCTCTGGCACCAGAAGTCGTCCGAGCCTGATTCCACCATGATCGGCGCAAACGTGTGCTCCAACGCCGCGTCGAAGGGCGCCGCCCCGCCGGTGCCACCGCCTCCCCCGGAAGGCGTCGCACCACTGCCACCCGAACCCTCACTCGCGGGGCTCGTACCTCCACAACCGACGACCACGAGGGCCGCAACTAAGATCTGAGTTCTACGCATGATCTTCGGAGGATAGTACACGATCCTCCTCCCCTGCGTCCGCGGGGGCCTATCCCCTTGTGGTTCCGTGCCGGGATGACTAGTCTCGCGCGCGACAACCGGGAGGACTCCATGAATCGCCTGCAGTCTCTGTTGTACGCTGCCCTTGGGGCAAGCGTAGGGATCGCGGTCTCGCCAGCTCACGTACGCGCGCAAGACACACTGGATACCGGGGACACCGCCTGGATCCTGACTTCCACCGCTCTGGTCCTCTTCATGACGATTCCAGGGCTGGCCCTGTTCTACGGAGGCCTGGTTCGAACCAAGAACGTTCTGTCGGTCTTGATGCAGTGCTTCACACTGACGGCGCTGGTGACCGTCATCTGGTTGGTTGCTGGGTACAGTCTCGCCTTCGACACCACGGGAATGACGTCGGAGTCGATCAACGTTCACTCGTTCATCGGGACTCTCGACAAGGCGTTTCTTCATGGGGTCGCCCCCGAAACGCTCTCGGGCTCGATTCCAGAGGTGCTGTTCTTCATGTTCCAGCTGACCTTCGCGATCATCACGCCCGCCCTCATCGTGGGCGCCTTCGCGGAGCGAATGAAGTTCTCCGCCATGATGATCTTCGCGGGCGTGTGGCTCGTGCTCGTCTATCTTCCGATCTGCCACATGACCTGGGGCGGCGAGGGCGGCTTTTTCGCCGACATGGGTGTCTTCGATTTCGCGGGCGGCATCGTCGTTCATCTCACGGCTGGAACCGCGGCGCTGATCGCGGCGATCATGGTCGGGGCCCGCAACGGATACCCCCAGACACCGATGCCGCCACACAACATGACCATGTGCCTCACCGGTACCGGGATGCTCTGGGTCGGCTGGTTCGGCTTCAACGGAGGCAGTGCCCTCGCCGCGAACGGCGACGCGGCCATGGCGATCCTGGTGACGCAGACCTCCGCGTCGGTCGCCGCCCTCACGTGGCTTGCGATCGAATGGGTCAAGTACGGAAAGCCAAGCGCTCTTGGTTTCGCGACCGGTGCGATCGCAGGCCTCGCGGCGGTCACCCCCGCTTCCGGCTTCATTGGACCCGAAGGCGCACTCGTGATCGGCTTCGTATCCGGCGGTGTCTGTTGGTGGGCAGCGACGCAGCTGAAGAACAAGCTTGGCTACGACGATTCTCTCGACGTGCTCGGCGTGCACGGCGTGGGCGGGTTGATCGGGGTTCTCCTCGTGTCGGTCTTCGCGTCGACAGCCTTCGGCGGCAACCAGGAAGGGTTGAGCATCGGTTCGCAACTCAAGGTCCAGTCGATCGCGTCGGTCGTGACCATCGCCTGGACAGCCGTCGGGACGTACGTGGCCCTCAAGGTTGCGAGCCTCGTCGGGCTACGCGTGGCGCCGGACGACGAGGAGGCGGGCCTCGACCTCACCCAGCACACCGAGCGCGGCTACGACCTCTGACCGAACACCCACGCATCGATCGATCGCGGGAGTCGACGACGACACCACGAGTGCCGCGTCGGTGCTACTGGCAGCCAGCCCCGGAGAGAAAGACCGTGGCAATGGAGCCACTCTGTGTGTTGCAGATGCATGCAAACGGCTCCTCGGATGGCTCGCACGACACGGCTGGGTCGGGTGCGTTCTCCGGACCCGTGGGCGTGCCAACGCAGTCGGCACAGGTTTCCGCACCACCGCCGCCACCCCCACTCGAGTCGTCTCCGCATCCGAAGAAGAGGGCCGCCGACAGAAGCGCGATCGGAATCAGAGCTTGCTTCATCTCTGCGAACGTATCGATCGGCCCAAGAACTGCAACTCCAAAGTCGTCAATCGGCCCGAGATGCCCCAAAGGTGGTATCGTCCCGGTATGAAGGGTGGTTGGCCCGTCTGGGTGATCGCAATCTTGGCCC
>JBATTM010000512.1:0-3005 GCA_049670545.1 Polyangiales bacterium | reverse complement strand
CTGCGACGGCCGCGCCATCGTAGGAGCCGGCTGCAGCCCTGACCCTTGCGAGCCGTCGCCCCCCATGCCCGCCGCCTGTTGCAACGGCACCGAGTGCTCGGTTCGCACCCCCGATGCATGCACGGCGCAAGGCGGCACGTCACTCCTCGGGGCTCCAACCTGCGACCAGGACCCGTGCGACAAACCCGGGGCTTGTTGTGTAAACGACGGAAGCTGTATCGAGGTGGACTCCCCGGATTGTGAAGGGGTGTATGTGTCCGGCATGGCCACGGTGGGCCCGTTCTGCACGCCCCAGCTTTGCAACGGCGCGTGCTGCAACGCCGAGAACGAGTGCAGCATCGGTTCCGCCGCCGACTGCGGGGATGGCGACTTCATCGGAGCCCGGACAACCTGCGACCCCGACCCCTGCGAGGATCGGGTGGGTGCGTGTTGCGAGCCCGAAGGATGCGTCGAGCGCTTCCGGAGCGAATGCGAAGAGCTGTTTTTCCTGGACCTGGCGTGCGACCCCGACCCCTGCTTCAGGATTGCCGCGGAAGTCACCGAACTGTGCGCGGGGGTGACACAGAACGAAGGCATCAGTTCCCTCGCGTGGTCCTTCGCCATCGCGAGCACCGTCAGCCTCGCGGGCGAAGCGCTCGCACTGGAAGTCGAAGGCCCAGGCGACCCAATCACGGCCGAAGGGGTCGTCGACGACGAAGGGCGGGTGCGAATCGACGAAGTCGCGGTGGCTGCGTTTGGCACCTACGCGTATGAGGTGCTCTCCGTCGGAAGCGCTGCGCTTTCGGGAGACCTCGATGGCGACGTCGTCGTCGATGGTTCCGAGAAGCCCTGCCCAAGTGGTGCGGGGGGCACCGGCGGGAGCGACGGTGGGAGCAACCCGTACGCCGGATGTATGGAACGGCCCCCGGGCAGCGTCGCGTGCGAATGCGACCCCTTCGACGACAACTGCAGCGGCAACTTGGAGTGCTCGATCAACTTCTTCGTCGATGGGCTGACCCAAGAGATCGAGTCGGTGCCGGCGCTCGACGGAAGCGAGTGCTGCCCCGCCACGGAGTGCATCTCGAACGTCATCCAAACCGTCGGCGCGGGAGGCGCGTGCAACATCTTCTTGGCCGGCACCCTCCGACGTGACGACTGCCTCCCCGGCTTGTTCTGCGACCCGCAAAGCGAAGACCTCTGCGTCCCCCTCTGCCTCGACGACGCCGAATGCGCCGACAACTCGTGCGAGCGCCTTTCGCTAGCCAACCCTGGGTTTGGCTCCCTTGGAAGATGCAGTCAGCGTTAGGCGTGGAGGCACACGCGGAACGCACCTCCACTGGCTGTTCGCTGCAACACGGTCCTTGCCCGACGACGGTCACCTGACTTACCGTGGGCGACGTGCGAGCGGCGCAGTCAGCCCTGATCGACCTTGCCGAAGCCGCGTACGACCTAGAAGTCGACGAAGCGGCATGGCTGCCCCAGGTCATGGAGGCGGGGTTGCCGGTTCTCAATCATGGGCTCGGCGTCTTCGGCGGCGTCTACACGCGTCCGCTCGATGGTGGTGCGCTCACGTTGCATCAGTTGCACGTGGCCGCGGGCGGCGAGGATTTCATCGCACGCCAGGCCCGCGTCGCGGGAGACTGCCCCCCAGAGGTGCAGCAAGCGTGCACGCGCCCGGGAATTTGCACGACCCTGAGCGAAGCCGCGGGTCAGAAGTACGCGTCCGCAGTCGAGAGCTGGACACAGCACCATCAGGGCTCGAAGGATGCGCTCGGCCTCTCCGCCGTCGACCCCGATGGGCAAGGCGCGATGATTGCCGTGCCCCTCGCGGAGCGAACGAAACTCACGGGCGCCCTGCGCGAACGGTGGCAGATGGTGGGTGCGCACCTCGCGACGGGGTACCGTTTGCGACGCAGGTTGCAGCACGCGCAGAACATCGCGGTCGAGTCGCAGTTGCCCCTCGACGCAGACGCCCTGCTCGACCCGAAGCAGTTCGCCATCAAGGAAGCCACCCGTGAAGCCGAGGGGGCCGACGCGAGGCAAGCGCTTCGGGAGGCTGCCGTCCTCGCCGACCGCGCGCGAGGCGCCATGCGAAAGACGCGCCCCGAAGAAGCACTCCGGATCTGGACGAGCCTCACCGGGGGGCGTTGGTCGCTGGTCGACTGGTTCGACTCCGACGACCGACGCTTCGTCCTGGCACTGCGCAACCCTCCCGATCTAAAGGACCCACGCGGCCTCACGGACCGCGAGAGCCAAGTCGCAACCTTCGCCGGCCTCGGGGACAGCGGGACGCTCATCGCCTACCGCCTTGGAATCTCGAAGGCCCGGGTCTCGGTTCTACTCAAACGTGCAATGCGAAAATTGGGCGTGAGCACGCACACCGAGCTCACCGAGAAGATCGGCGCGTTCGTGCGCACCCGGTGACGGTGAGCATGGCGCACGGCGTGGCCTTCGAGCGCTGTACGCGCGTACGTAATTGTTAGCCCTCCCAAGATGCAGAGCTAGTGCTGACGCCTGTGTGTTGCGATGCTCGTCCGGCACATGACCCGCACACGATTCGAGAGAACACGAGCACCGACGCGTGCCCTGACGTTGGCGACGTTCGTGGCCAGTGCCGCCCTCGCCTTCTTCGCGCACGGCTGTAGCGATGGACAACCCAACTCCGGCACACTGGGGCCGGAAGGCCCTCAGGGGCCACGAGGAGCGCAGGGCGCACCCGGCCCTGCAGGACCGCAAGGCGCCCCAGGCATGGATGGTTTCGATGGCGACCCGCTGGTATACGGCGACGGCTCACGCGGCGACGTCGCCGCCGAGGATCGCGATCCATTCCTCGACACCGCCAATTTTCAGTTTCGTGACCTCACCATCAACGCGGGCGCCACCGTGAGCATTCCGAGCGGCACGGTCATCCATTGCACCGGCGACTTCACCAACAACGGCACTCTCTCCATAGGCACCGCAGCCGGCGGCGGGTTCACGTTTTCGAGCGCCATAGACAGCAACACCTTGACCGTCCCGTATCAGCC
>JBATTM010000511.1:0-2249 GCA_049670545.1 Polyangiales bacterium | reverse complement strand
ATTGTCCCAATCGGTCAAGAATGGTGCGAAGTTCGATGGCTCTCAACACATCTCGCCATGCGCCGGTTTCTGCAGACATAGCGGGAGCACCGTCCCGAGCAGTGGTCACGCCGCCACGATCTCATCCAGGCTCGTGCCCTCAACGCTCTACCTCAAGATCTGAACGGCTCCGTTGTAGCGCCCGTCTCCTCAGGAGGCGAATCGCCCGGGCGTCGCGCTCGGCCACGCGCTTGGCGACGAAGTGGTGCCAGGTGCCGGGTTCCAGGTCTTCTGAATCGCCTTTCGTTGGATCTCGAGCTTTCGCTTTAGGGTTCGGGCTTCGATGGTCTTCCGGAACGCGAGTTGTCGTAAGAGCTGGGATCGATCGCGAGCTGACACGGGTAGGGCCTTGATGACGCCTCGTTGGAGGCGGTACTTCTGCCTGAGTTGTTCACGGTCGCGAGAGGCTGCGTCTCGATAGCTCTTCCATGACTCCTGGCGCTGTGTGCGAGCTTGGTCGAGGCTCCGCTCGTACTCTTTCCACAGACTCTGGGGTGCGCGGGCCGGCATTGGCGAGTACCGATGAGGCGCCTGGCGTGCGGCTTCCAGGTGTCGCTTCGACGCTGGCTGGAACGCGCCAAGGTGTTTGCAGAGCCGCGCCTTGCTCAGTTCCCGAGCCACAAACGAGGCCTTCACGCGGACGCCTCGATCTACATCCTCGAACACGAGGCCGTTGCCATGCGGCCGAATCACGACGCCAAATCTGTCGCAGACGGCGTGGACGTCGTTCCAGCTTCGCAACTCGGTTCGTCGGAGAGCGGGCCGTAGTTTTTCCCGGGCCCAGCGCGCGAAGCTGTCGACTCCATGGTGGGCTTCGCAGTCTGCAGCGCGTTGAGGGACCCTCTCGCGGTCGCGCGTCCTCGACCGGAGGGGTGTCAGGCCGAGCTCCCGCTCGAGGGCCCGGGCCCCGGTGAAGAGTTTCTGATGGTCCCACGCTGGCGAATGAATCCGAAAGGTTTCGGGGTAGATCTTGTTGATCGCGACGTGGATGTGCTCGTGGTTTGTGTCGCTGTGGCGCACGGCGATGTACTGGTGCTCAGAAAACCCGAGCGTATCCACAAGCCGTTCCACAATTTGTTGAAGCTCCTTTCGTTCGAGGCGGCGATCGTCGGGATCTAGTGAGACGACGAGGTGATACGTGCGCTTGCTGCCGGCGCGGGTGGTCTGTGCTTGAACGGCGTCGACGAGCTTGCAGGCGAGGTCGAGGTCGTCGCGCCCGGCGACGCCGGGAAGGTTCGCTGAGAGGAACCAAGTGGCGCGGGGCTTGGTGTCTCGCCCCTGGATGTAGCGCGCCAGGTGTCGAAACCCCCTGTTCGATACCGATTCGCGTTGATGCCGGACGATCACCGCTGACCCGCCAACCGATTCACTGCCCGGCGGACGGCTATGGCCGAGTCAACGAGCTCGAGGTTCAGTCGGTGGTAGCTCGAGCGGTCCGAAACGCCTTCGCGAATGGTGAGCTTGAGTAGACCACCGATGCGGTTGAGGTTGGCATGAGCCCGGGCCACTTCCGCAAGCGCCTGCGCATCGATGGTGCTCTTGAGCTGGGCGCCGGCGAGACAGCGTCGCAGGACCTCGCCGCGCGAACAGCTCGTCTGTCGAGCGAGGGCGTCAAGCAGCGCGAAATCGTCCTCGTCGATTCGGAAGGACACGATGCGAGCCTTCCGCTTCTTCCCTGCGCGGTTCACCCGGCGCCTTCCTTTCCCTTCTCAGCGTCGTCAACCGCTTGCACGCCCAGCACCAAGCTCGCCAGCTCGAGCGCCCGCCTCACGGCAAACTCAGGCGGCCCTTCGAGCACCTGCCGGCTCGCCTCCAGCAACTCCGAACGCAGCACGAGCTCCGCGAACTCACGCAGCACCGAGATCGAAATCTCGCCGCCTTCGGCGACGCGATGAAGCAACGTCTGGGCGGCTGCGTGGACGTTTTCCAGTGGCACAACGCCGTTTTCGCGTTGGACACCGTGTCCGAAAAGGGTCGTTTCGGGGCGTTTGGTGGCCACTCGTGACGCTATGTCATCTACGGAATCGTTGGAAATTCCGGGGCTTTCGCGCTCGCGAGGTGCGTTCTTAATCCATTGGCTCCAGGTTCGAGTCCTGGATGGCCCACCAGAAGCGGCAGATCGCTTCCGATCCGCCGCACGCTGGCGGCTCGCTGTCTGCGGTGCGTGCTCACGTACACGAGTACGTTCCGCGCGCTCCTCGCCACCGACC
>JBATTM010000510.1:0-4213 GCA_049670545.1 Polyangiales bacterium | reverse complement strand
ACCCTGGAGGCGGCGACTGCCGCGCTTCGCGGAGCGGGGGCTGCTGAAGTGTGTTCGATCGTTCTGGCGGTTCGCGTTCTGCGCGCAACCGCGTAAAGTTGATGGGTGTGTCGTCTGCTTACCATGTGCTCGCTTCTGGCGGCCTGCACGACCCAGGAGCCCGTCCAAGACCCGCTCGACTACCTTCGGATCGGAGTCGATCCGGACGCTGAGGCAGAGGCGGTTCGACAGGATCTCGCGCATGACGGGTACGCGATCGGGCAGGTCGTGGAGGGGTCACGGTACGTCGCGTTCGAGGCGTTTCGTCCACCCGATACGACCGTAAGGGTGTTCACCGCGCGAGGCCCTGCCTATTCGCTTCAAACCCCAGACCTGCGGGCGCCCCATCGCGCGCGCGTCGCTCTGGGGTCAGAGTCGCGACCCGATTTCGATCGTGATGGCGAGCTAGACGTCGTCCTTGCGATTCGAGAGCTCGACCGCACCTGCCTCTTGTGGCTTCAGGTGGACCGCGACGGCTTCGTGAACTCGGTGTTCGAACCCAACCCGGTTTGGGGGGACGCACCGTGCGTTCTCGATATCGACTCCATGTGGCCCCGACTCTTGCTCGAGGTGTCCGTGCCGAATCAGCCGACGCCCGAAGCACGAGTCACATTGCCCATCCACGCCGTTGCGCGCGGGTGGGAAGTTGATGAGTCTTCTACGGCAATTGCGCATTGGAGAAATGAGATCGACCGCCGCCGCGAAGCCCTCGCGTCTGCACGGGCGGCTTCCGATTCCACTGCGATCGTACGGTTGGTGACGGAGCTCTCTTGGATCGAGGAGCTTCGTGGAGGCCAAGAGGGAGTTGTTCCCGCGTCTGACCCCGTGCTAGAGCCGCCGGACGATGGCAAAGAAGCGCGTTGACAAAGGCGTGCCAGGGATGGAACTCCTGGTCTGCCGCAATCCCAAGGCGGCGCAACGCTACGACATCGAGGAGCGTACCGAAGCCGGCATGGTCCTATACGGCTCCGAAGTAAAGAGCCTCCGCGCCCGCCGCGCGAACCTCGAAGGCTCCTACGCGCGCATCGATGCCGACGAGCTGTTCCTGTACAGCATGCACATCGCACCGTACGAGCAGGCGGGTCACACAGGTCACCTACCACTGCGTCGAAGAAAGCTTCTCGTTCATCGCCATGAGCTCGAGAAGCTTCGCGGACGACTGACGACCAAGGGCTACGCGCTCGTCCCGCTCCAGGTGTACTTCAAGAACGGGGTCGCGAAGGTGCAACTTGGGCTCGGCCGCGGCAAGAAGAAGGGCGATGATCGCGAGGAGATTCGACGACAGGAAGATCTGAAAGAAGCGCGAGCGGCGATGCACCGGCATAAGGCCTGACGATGGAAGTGCGTTTCGACGACGGTCAGCTCGGAACGGCGAGGCAACTCGATGGCAACATCCTGACTCTCGAAGGGCCCCGCGCCTTTGCACCGGGGGCACCCATTCGATTCGTGGCGTCTCCGCTCGGCGAAGTTCGTTCGTACGAGGGTCGAACGCTCGGATCGAAACGCCTCGACGACGACGAACGTTTCGTCGTGCGCATGCGGTTCGTCAATCTCACCCGCGAAGATCGGGCGATGCTCACGGAAGCCCTCAACGATTAACCCCTGGTAAAAGGGGACTGTCCCCTTTTAGGTTGGGCGGCGGTCGAGGGTTTGGAAGACGGACTTCTTGACGGCTTCGAACTCGCTTGGGAGTTCGAGGGGGCGGTTGGGGGAACGGCTTTGCACGTCGGGGATGCTGTCTTCGTGGTAGCGAATCTTGAACTGGGTGAACTTGAGGCCGTTGGCGGTGGAAATCACCACAACTCGCTGGCCGGGCTCGATCTCTCCCCGGGCGCGGAGTTTCTCGAGCGCGGCGAGGGCGACACCGGTGTGCGGGCAGGTGTAGCTGCCTGCCCGATCGGCGGCCGCTGAGGCTTCGGCGAGCTCGGTTTCGCTTGCTTGCTCGACGACGCCGTCAAACGCTTTGAGGGCGCGAATCGCGCGATGCACGCTCACGGGGTTGCCGATCCGAATCGCGCTCGCCTCGGTTGCACCTGCCGTGATTGGCGAGAAGCTGTCCCAGCCTTGCTTGTACGCGCGGTAGAGCGGATTGGCCTTCTCGGCTTGCGCCAGACAGATGCGGGGGCGCTTCGAGATCACCCCGAGTTCGAACATCATATCGAACCCTGCGCCGAGCGCGGCCACGTTGCCGAGGTTGCCCCCCGGAATGATGATCCAGTCGGGCACTTGCCAATCAAACTGCTGCACGATCTCGATGGCGACGGTCTTCTGGCCTTCGAGCCGCAGTGAGTTCTTGGAGTTCGCGAGATAGATGCCTTCTTCTTCGGACAGCTTCTGCACGATGTCCATGCATCCGTCGAAGTCGGTGTCGAGCGCGCACACCATTGCTCCGTTGGCCAGCGGCTGCACGAGTTGCGCGGTCGTGACCTTGCCCTTCGGAAGCAAGACCACTGCCGGAATGTCCGCACTCGCGCAATACGCTGCGAGCGCAGCGGACGTATCGCCCGTCGAGGCGCAGACGATGGCCCGAATCGGCTTGCCGTCTTCGATCATCTGCCGGACGGTACTCACCAAGACCGTCATCCCGAGGTCTTTGAAAGACCCCGTGTGGCTGTTGCCGCAGTTCTTGATCCAAACGTCGTCGAGCCCGAGTGTCTTGCCGTAGCGCTCGGCCCAGAACAAGTTGGTTCCGCCCTCGGCCGTCGAGACGACATTCTCCTCCCGAAGCATCGGTTGGACCCATTCCTTCTTGCCCCAGACGCCGCTCCCGTGGGGCCAATCTCGGGTCATCCACCGTTGGTCGAACAGTTTGATCCAAGCAGATCCGCTTCGGTCGCGCAGCGCGCTCATGTCGTGGTGGACCTCCAGCAGCTGACCGCACTCCGGGCAGTTGTAGATCACCTGGTCGAGGGGATAGGTGCCGTGGCATCCGGCGATACATCGAAACGACGCGCTGTAGCTCATGGGAGCCGGAGTATAGGGGGTTCGTCAGTGGGCGCACAACCCGTGCCCAATGCGTAGCGACTGTCCGGTGCGGGTCGTTTAGCCTTCTAGGCTTCCTTTTTCTTTGCCGCCGGGACCAAGGAGTAGGTCGGCGCGCTTGGCCGGCGGGCAAGGGCCTCGAGGTGGGCGATCATTTTGGGGTTCTTCGAGACCAGCTGGTTGAAACGGGTAGCGGGCATACGAAGGATGAGCACATCCGTGGTCGCTTCCACGGTCAGGGGGGAGGCCGCCTGGGTCAGGACCGAATGCTGGCCGAGCACGCGGCCGAGCTTGAGGGTCCCGAGCTCTTCGTTCTCTGGAGTCGTGGCGCGCAGTTCGCCAAGCATCGGAATGTACAGCCCATCAGACCGCTTGCCTGCCTCGAGGACCAACGTGCCCTTTGTGGCCTTACGAACCTCGAACATCCGTGCGACCCGGGAGCGCGCTTCGTCGTCGAACCCTGCGAACAACGGGGAAGTGCGGACCAGTGTCGCGACGAGCCTCCGCCCGACCATCTCGAGCAACACCTCTCCGAGCGGCGGGTGTTGCGCGACGAGTCGATCGAGGAGCAACTTGCTGATGCGGAGCGCACGCACTGGGCCGCGGGCGCACACGTCAGAGCCGTAGCTCGCCTGTTCGAGCATACAAGAGATCCCGAGGACATTGCCTTCAGGAAGCATGTCGGGTTCGTCCTCGTTGCTCCGACGCAATTCCACAGTGCCCTCGACCAAGATGTACAGGGAGTCTGCCGTCGTTCCCTTCTCGATCAGGTGTTCTCCATCCTCCAGATCGATCAGACGAGACTCACGTACCAGGCGGTCCATGATCGGTTTCGGGACTTCGGCCAAGAGCGGCGCCGATGGAAGAAGCGCGAGATGGAGTGCCGTGGGTCGAGTGCTCTGCGTGCCGCTTCGAATGCCCGTGCGAGCCTCGACTTCTACGGCGGACACGTCGAGCTCCATCGGTTGACCCTTGGACATCGGAGGCTTGGTGAAGCGCAGTTGCCCGTCGGCTACCGAGTTGTCTCTGACGAGCGGCAACGCGTCGGTCGTCATGGTGCGCTGACGGATTGCGGTCCCGTCCGCGCCGGCACTTCCAAAGGCCGCCGACACCACGGCGCCACGTGCCGACCGGTGCAGCTTGCGTGCTTCATCGCTCCGCACTCGGTCGAGAACGTCGGTGCGTGCAGCAT
>JBATTM010000509.1:0-8094 GCA_049670545.1 Polyangiales bacterium | reverse complement strand
GACGTTGTCGAGCAGGGCCCACGAACGCTTCTGAAGCTTCGCACTTCCCTTCCTGAAGTAGACCTTCTCGAGGATCTCGAGTTGCCCATCGCCGATGACGACGAGTTGCTTCGCTTGACAACCCTGGTTCTCGGCCGTCCCTGGTTGCTTGGGGCAGTTGTCTACGCGATCGGGCACGCCATCGCCGTCGGTGTCGGGGTCGGGGCAGCCGTTGTTCTCGATGGGACCGATCTCGTTCGGGCATCGATCGTCGACATCTGGAATTCCATCGCCGTCGTTGTCGAGGTCCGGGCATCCGTCCTCGTCCTCGAAGCCGTCGATGTCCTCGGCATCCATCGGGCACTTGTCGTTGAGGTCGGCAATGCCATCGCCATCGTTGTCGAGGTCCGGACAGCCGTCCTCATCTTGGAAGCCGTCATAGTCTTCTGCCTCGGTCGGACAGTTGTCGACTTCGTCCGCGATGTCGTCGCCATCGGCGTCCTGCATCGTCTCTTTGCCCGGCATCGTGTAGCCGAGCATCGCGAAGACACGCCAATCGGGCGCCCCGTAGCCATCGGTCACCCCAGCGCTCCCGCCAACGCCGACGTTGAGGCCGAAGTCGGGAAGCCACTTGAAGCCGCCCAAGACTTCAACCGGGGTTTGCTCTTTCGTACGCACGGATGGGTTGGCGGCCGTGCGACCGAAAACCTCCGCGGAGATCATGAAGTGGTCGTTGCCGAGCATCGCCATGACGCCGCCGCCGAACGTCCACTCGTCGCCGACGGTCAGATCTGGTGTCACGATGACGTCCGTGGTCGCAAGGCGATATCCCGCCTGCAATGGGATGCGGATGTATTCACCCGCGTTGAAGTTCAGCATCGCTTCGAACCAACCGCCGATGTAGGGGTTGTCGTCGGCCTGACCGGCGTACGCCTGGCGGCTCTTCGAGAGCGAGGCCGTGTTGATGGTCAACGTCGCCTGGAGTGCCACCTGCACGATGTCGTCTCGCTCGCCCCACAGATTGCCGCGGGCACCGAAGTAGATGTCGCCGAGAGAGCGTCCGGTCGGGGCCAGTGACGCGAGGTTCGCCGGAAGCTCGTTCCCCGCTCCGTCGTCGGCACGAATCACGAACTGATACGGGACGTCCATGAACAGCACGAGGTGGTCCCAGAGCCCGAGGTTCCACATGAGGTGGCCGGTGACCTGCTGGTGCACCAGCTCGATGTCATCGGTGCCATTCGAGATCCGAAACGCGTCGTCCGAATAGTCAAACCAGATCGAAAATCCGAATCGCTTGTGTCCCTGACCGTCCGCCGTGCTGACGGCAAAGCCGTCGCTGGCCAACTCGGCAGGTCGAAATTGGTTCAAGTCGATCTGCGGGTTCTGCGCAGATGCTTCGGAACCAAATCCCAATACGATGGCCGCTACTGCAAGTAACGAACCGACCCAACCCCGGTTGAATGCTGTCACGCGTCGTCCTCCATGCTCGCCCCCTGCGGGGCGCGTCCGAGCGCCAGTATCGGCAACTTCACCACAAACCGTGACCTTTTCGCCAAGATCCCCCAGGCGTACCGGGTTCACCGGCTTTCGGAGCCGCCATGAGGGTGATATTCCTGCTCGGTCATGGTTGCCGTCATTTCTCTCCTCTTCATCGTCACCGTCTCGTTCTTCATCGTGCGAGTGGCCACGATCGCGCTAGTTCGAACCGGCATGTCGCCGGTGTCGGCGCGGTTTCAAGCATCTTCGGCGTTTACGGGCACCGGGTTCACCACCACGGAGTCGGAGCAGATCACGAGGCACCCCGTACGACGTCGGATCGTGATCTCCCTCATGCTTCTCGGAAACATCGGCATCGTGTCCGTGATGGCGACTTTGATCCTCTCCGTCGTGCTCGAAGGGCGCTCTGCGCCGTGGGTTCGCATCGCGGTGATTCTTGGCGGCCTCGTGATCCTCGGCTTCTTGGCGACCACACGCTTCGTCGACCACCACGTCGGGAGGTTGGTTTCTTGGGCGCTCACCAAGTGGACGGACCTCGACGGCCGAGACTACTCCCACCTTCTGCATCTGGCTCAGGGCTATGGCGTGACTGAGGTGGTGATCGATACGCAGGGGCCCCTCGATCAGATGCGCGTGGGAGAGGGGTTGTTCCTCGATGCGCACTTGGTCCTGCTGGGCGTGCAGCACCCCGACGGGGTGTACGAAGGCGCGCCCACGAAGGATCTCCTGCTCGAGGCGGGTGACCGATTGTTCTTGTACGGCAAGGCGCAACAAATCGCCGGGTTCTGCGGAAGGCGCGCATCTATTCCCCCAACGGGCAAGAGCGCGCCTGGCGGATCAGAGGCGGGCGACTCGGTTCCGGGCCCGTAGACCGCCTGGAGAACGACTCAGCTCGAAAAGGGGTCGAAGTTCTTGATCCCGAACCCCGGATTGGCGTGAACCCTCGTGATGGTGGCCCACGTGCTGCGTCCCCGCGCGTAGGCTAAGCCTCGGCATGGATTGGGAGTGGATCGTCATCGTTGCTGTCGCAGTCGCAGGGCTTTGGTGGATCTCGAGCGCGTTCGCGCGCCGGCGCATCGTTGCAAGTCTCGGGGATCCGGTTGCTGCTCGCACCGGCACCGAGGACACGGCAAGCGCTCAAAACGGCGAAGTGCTCCGCCTGATCGCGGACTTTGGACATACGGCGAAGTCAGGCCCACTCAGCGCGCGAATCCACGCCGTGCGTGCCGGCATGGACGCCTTCGGTGGCGAGTTGAATCGCGATCCCGAGGCCCTCGGTGTTCGCGTTGACGAAGTCGATGTGGATGGCATTCCGGGCGAATGGGTTCGCGCGCCGCATGCGGATCCCGACCGTCGCCTTCTGTATTTGCATGGCGGCGCGTTCTTCGTCGGAAGTCGTCTCAGCCATCGCCCCCTCACCGCCGAACTCGCGAAGCGCACGGGCCTGTCGGTTCTGGTGGTCGACTACCGCCTCTTGCCCGAACACAAACGCGTCAACGGAATCATAGACTGCCAGAGCGCGTATCGGTGGATCCTGCAACGCGGCCCTGATGCGGATGGGGAGCCTTCCAAGGTGTTTGTGGCCGGCGACTCGGCAGGCGGCAACCTCACCCTGATGCTGACGTGGTGGATTCGCGACCAGAAGCTGCGTCAGGTTGATGGCGCAGTCGCGCTATCGCCCGCAACCGACAGCACGTTCCAGAGCCCAAGCCTTCGCACGAACGCGCCAAGCGATCCGATGCTTGGCCCGGACCTCGGACGTCTGTTGAAACTCCCTCGCTGGTTGCTGCTGTTCTTGACCGCGATCGCAGCGCGCATGAGTCCACGGAATCCACTGATCTCGCCGTTCCATGCGGATCTTTCGAACCTGCCTCCGACGCTCGTCCAAGCCAGCGAATGCGAGATGCTGTTCGACGACGCTCGGCGGTACACCCACAAGGCCAGGCTCGCCGGTTCTCCGGTCACACTTCAGACCTGGGCGGGCATGGTCCATGTGTGGCAGTTCTTCCATGGGGTCCTCCCCGAGGCACGGGACGCGCTCGACCACATCGCTGCATTCCTCGGTGAAGGTGGGGCCGCCAAGAGGCAGGACCCTGCCTTGCTCGATCGGCACCATCTGTAATCTAGCCCACATCCCACGGCGCCGCGTGCGTCTCCCGGACAGATTCTTGCTACCTTGAACGGTGGGGGTTCGACATGGAGAGGACGATTGTTTCCGCGTGCGTGCTCGGCGCGCTGGTGGGCTTCGGGTGTGGGGGCGGCCAAGCCGGGTCCGGAGGTTCAGGCGGGGTAGGCGGCGCAGGCGGAGCGGGTCCCATCGAAGGGCTCGTGTCGATCGAGGTTGGCCCGGGCGATCTCGAACTCGTCGTCGACGGAAGCATGCCAGTGCCTGTCGGCTACAGCGCAATGGGCACGTTCGACGATGGTTCAGTCCGAGACATCACGGGGGACGTGCGTTTCTCCCTCGACGACCGGAGCCTCGGCAGCTTCAACCTCAATCAACTTCTTCCGACGACTGCGAAAGGCGGGACGACCAATGTCCGTGCCTCCGCTGGCTCCATCATGGGAACTGCGAGCCTTTTGCTCAAGCTACAGCGCACTCAGAACGACCCAAGCTCGACGGACCTTCCGACCGATCCGTCAGTGGTCTTCGATGGCGCGCAAGTCGACCCTGGGATGAACCCGTCGCTCGTCTATCCGAACGCCGGCGTGCTCGTTCCGCCGAACCTTCGACAACTGGAGTTCCACGTCGAACCCGTCGACGACCAGGGCGTCTTCGAGCTGCATTTTCAGAACCGTGTCACCGACCTCACGGTCTACTTCACGTGCCATCTCCCGATGAACGGCGGCTGTATCTACACGCCCGACGGGGAGGCGTGGGCATGGCTCTCGCAAAGCAACCGGGGTGGTGACCCGATCGAGCTGACCGTACGGGCGACCAATGGTGCGGGCACGATGGTCGGCACCTCCGAGAACCTACGCTTCTCGTTCTCGCTCGACGACCTTTCGGGTGCCTTCTACTACTGGACGACATCCGGCGGCACCGCGATCATGCGCTACGATTTCGGCTCTCAAGAGCAGACAGAAGCCGAGAAATTCATGGGCACGGAGCACACCGGAGGAGCATGTGTCGGCTGCCATTCTCTTTCCCGCGACGGTACGAAGATGGTCGCCGAGGCAGGCGGTCAGAACGACGGACGCCTTCTGATTCTCGACGTCGCAACGTCGACCCCCATGGTCCCCTTTGGTTCCCCGCCCAAAAGCATCTTCGAGAGTTGGAATCCCGATGGGAGCCAGTTCGTCGGCGTGTATGCAGACAGCGGCGCCACCGACTACAACCTGTTGCTGTTCGATGGAGACACGGGGGCGTCGCTGGGTACGATCGACACCAACTCGACCGAGGCCGACCCCGCGAACCACCCAGATTGGTCGCCAGACGGGAGTCGCATCGCGTTCACGCGGATGGGGATCAAGGGCACCAACCAGCGCATGTTCAAGGGTTCGATCGAGATGGTCACCCGCGACGAAGACGGTTGGTCAGAGGCGACGGTCGTCGTTCCAAACGAGAGCGGCAAGAACCGATACTACCCTTCGTTCTCGCCTGATGGCGACCTCCTCATCTTCAACGAGTCGCGCTGCAATGGAGACAGCGAAACCGGTGGAGAATGCAACGCAGACATGGACCGTACGGCCCGACTCTGGATCGTCCGTGCCGAGCCGGGGAGCACACCTGTCGCGCTTGACGCTGCCAATCAACCGGGTGTCGCCGATGGTGACGAGAACGACCTGACGAATTCGTTTCCCAAGTGGTCGCCCTTCGTCTTCAGCCGCGATCGCGCGCAAGCGTCTCGCCTCGAGTGGTTGACGTTCTCTTCGACACGGAACTACGGCCTGCGTTCGCCGCCGGGCAACGGCACCTTGATTTGGATGGTCGCCGTGGAGCCTGACAAGGCGCTTGCGGGTCAGGATCCGAGCTCCGCTGCGTTCGCCATTCCCTATCAGGACCTCGATACGTCGAACCACATCGCTCAGTGGACCGAACGAATTATCGTCGTCCAGTAGCGATTATGTAGTGAATTCGAGCGCTCGGTGAGTTCGGGCTGGCCAATCGGGGCCCCTGGCTTGCCCTGTGACGACCTCTCAGCTATTGAGTTTGACTCAACAAGGCAAGTCATGAAACAGAACAAAGCCATTGTCATCGATGAGGTCACCGATCTCGGGAACGACCTCGCTCGCACACATCGTGCAACGGCCAGTCGAGCGGCCGAAGAGATACCGATTGATGTCGTCGAAGCGGACCTCGCCGCGGTCGAGCGCGACGGCTACGTGATTATCCCGTCGATCCTCGACCGGGCTGAAGTTGCCGAGATCAAGGGGGCGCTGTCGCCTTTTCTCGGTCACGTCGGTCGAAACAACTTCGAGGGACACAAGACCCAGCGCCTCTACGCAGTCCTCGAGAAGACGCGCACCATCGATCGACTGGTCGAACACCCCCGCATTCTCGCGCTCTTGGATCGCATGTTCCTGCCGAACTACCTGCTCTCCCAGGCGCAGGTGATCAACATCTTGCCGGGGGAGCAAGCGCAGCATCTTCATCCCGACGACGGGTTCTATCGAACGCCACGCCCACGGCCTCCGCTGGGCGCGGCCACTGTGTGGGCGATCGATGAGTTTACCGAGGAAAACGGCGCGACGACTCTCGTGCCCGGCAGCCACAAGTGGTCGGACGATCGTGTCCCCGGCTCGGATGACCCGACCGTGCAAGCGGTCATGCCGCCAGGATCGGTCGCGTTCTATCCGGGAACGACTTGGCACGGAGGGGGCGAGAATCGATCGACGAAACCTCGGTTCGCCGTGACCTGTCAGTACTGCGAGCCGTACCTACGAACGCAAGAGAATTTCTTCTTGGCGATTTCGAGGGACACGGTTCGGAACGTCTCGGAAGACATTCGGCGCATGCTTGGATACAGCATTCATCCGCCGTTCATTGGAATGGTCGACGGCATGCACCCAAGACGGGTTCTCGAGCAGTCGTGACGGCCACGGCTCCGCGGAAGCGCCGGTCTCCGAAAGAAGCGCGTCGCCTCCTAGTCGAGGCAGCGCGCGCCGCGCTCCTCGAGGGCGCCGGCGATCTCGAGATGCTGGACGTCGCACGGCGGGCCGGCGTATCTGAAGGGCTCGCGTATTACCACTTCGGCAGCAAGGCTGGCCTTCTGGACTCTGTGATTCGTGATTTCTATGACCGTCTCGACGAGGCGGTGTTGGCAGTCTCGTTCGTGGGGGATTCATGGATCGACCGCGAGCGGGCGCGAACGTATGAATTCGTCAGGTTGATGTACGAAGATCCGGTCGCCTTGCTGGTCGTCAACGTCGTCCGTGCCGACCCAGGCGTCCAAGCCGAGGAAAGAGACCGGAGGCGGCGCCTCGTGGCACTCGGTGCGCGAAATATCACCGAAGCCCAGTGGGCGGGCGAAGTCGATCGCACCTACGATTCGAAGCTACTGATCGCCATGGTTCTCGCAGGCACGATGGCGGGAGTCACCGAGGCCCTTGCCGCGAGTCCACGGAGGCCTCTTTCGCAGACCCAGCGCGATGTGTGGTCGTTTGTCTTGCGGGCGGTAGGCCTCCCGGACACGCCCGTCTAGTACGATCTCAATCCACTTCACTTTGCGGTCACGTGTCCCGTAAGCTTCGCAGGCGCGTGACTGAGACTTCCGACGAAGAGCTCCTCATGGCCTATCAACGAGGCAATCCGGCGGCGTTCGCGACGTTGTTCGCCCGATATCGCATCCCGCTTTTCAACTTCATCCTGCGTTGGACGCACGATCGCGGTCGAGCAGAAGAACTCTATCAAGATACTTGGACCAAGGTGATCGAACGGTGCGACGCCTTTCGAGGCGAAGCGAAGTTCTCGACTTGGCTCTACAGCATCGCGCGGAACACCTGTATCGACCATCAGCGTCGAATGAAGCTACGCCGGCATCGTTCGTTGGACGCGCCCATGACCGATGGCCAGGACCCGATGGTGGCGCGAGTGCCTGCCGATGCCCCCGAGACGGATGAGCTCGCGAATGCGGCGACGCTCCGACACCGGATCACGCTTGCTGTCGAGGCACTTCCAAGCGACCAGCGAGAGGTGTTCTTGCTGCGCCAGCTACAAGGGATGCGCTTCGCCGAGATCGCGGACGTGGCGGGCGTTTCCGAGAACACGGCCAAGAGCCGCATGCGATATGCGCTCGAGCGAATTCGCCTCGAACTCGGTGACCTGCGCGAGCCCTGACATCAATCGAGGGCGGTGAGTGCGGCCTTTGCGCGCTCAGCGGTTTCGGGCTGCGCTGCCGCCCGGTTGAGCCAAATCCGGGCCTCCTGCGGTTTTCCGAGTTTCGCGTAGCACCGGCCGAGAACGAGTTGGGTCTCCGGGTCGGGCTGGCCGTTCGGCTCGCGAGCGGCGCGCTTCCGTTCGGCGCGAATGTGCCGTTGGCAGTGTTGAGGCTCGTCGTCGGCGGTTTCTACCTCTTCGTGTCTCGCCCCCATGTCGACGTCGTCTGCCTCCTCGTCCGCGAAGGCGCGTTCGACCAACGCGGCCTGCGGAGCCGGAGTGGCTTCGGTGGTGGGCAC
>JBATTM010000508.1:0-4249 GCA_049670545.1 Polyangiales bacterium | reverse complement strand
CGTCTGGAGCACGCGTCGGAGAGCGTCGGGGGTATGCGCGTAGTCGACGAGCACCGCGACATCGCGCGGGTGAGCGACTCGTTCGAGTCGCCCAGGGCTTCCCGGCGCGTCACGCCATGCCGCGATGGCAGGCCCGAGCGGGAGGTCGAGCGCGTACACGCATCCGAGCGCGACGAGCAAGTTCTCGAGGTTGTGCTCTCCGAGCATTGGGCTCTTCAACGCGAAGCGTCCACGCGGCGTGACCACCGTGGCCTCGATTCCGGCTCGCGTGACCGACGAGGATGCCGCAAAGATCTCTGCGTCGGGGTCCTTGCGAGAGCAACGCACGACCGGCATGGAGGCCCCGATCGCGAGGTCAGCCCCGAATGGGTCGTCCACGTGGACAACCGCTCGGTTCGGTTTGAGATCCTTGAACAGTCGCGCCTTGGCCTCGCCGTAAGCCGCGAAGCTGCCGTGGAAATCGAGATGATCGCGCGACAAGTTGGTAAACGCCGCGACCTCAAAGGTGAGCGCGTCAACCCGTCGCATCGCCAGGCCGTGGCTCGATACCTCGAGCACCAAGTGCGTGGCGCCCCCGTCCATGGCCTGACGCGCGAAGCGAGAGATGTCATCCCCTTCGGGTGTCGTGTGTGAAGCTACGTGTTCTTCCCCACCGACCGTGAGACCGGTGGTGCCCACCACTGCCGGCCGACCTGCGGTACCCTCGATCGCGCGTGCAAGCAGGTAGGCAGTCGTCGTCTTTCCGTTCGTGCCGGTGATGCCCACGGTGGGCATCGCTTCGGTCGGCTTGCCGTACACGAGCTCGGCGACCTGCCCGAGCGCGAGCCGCGCGTCCGCAACGACGAGCTGCGAAGGTGCCCCCTCACACGGCGTCTCGACGACCGCTGCCGCTGCTCCGCGATCGATGGCGTCAGCCACGAAACGTGCGCCGTCGTGAGTGGCACCGGGAACGGCCACGAACAGATCACCAGGCTTCACCGAGCGCGAGTCGTGCTGCACGCCAAGGACTCTTTGGTCGGCGGGTCCGACCACGCGCCCCGTCACACCGCTACGCTGGAGCTCGGCCAACGTCATGCCCTCGCTCCGATCATCGCTCATTCGCGCTCCTCGGCGCCGCGGATGTCAGAGCCCGGACGGTCGTGCCAGGAAGCGACACCTTTGCGTCGACGTCGCGAGGAGCGAGCGTGAGATGAACGGTCGCGCCATGAACGACGACTGTCCCGGGGACAGGGTCTTGTGCGGTCACCAACCCCGAGCCCACGACTTCGGGCACGAGGGACTCCGCGTGAAGCGAGACAATCGCGTTGCGGAGCGGCATCTGCCTGACATCTGGAACGACACTCTTCCCCTTGTCGACCTTCTCCGTTGGCTTCGTAGGCGCGCGGGGTTCCTCGGGGGCAACCGCCTTCATCTTGGCGAGCACTGTTCGGCCACGGTCGGGTGCGATTCCCATGTGGCGCAACGTGACCTCGGCCACGCGTCGGAATACGGGGCCTGCCACGGTTCCGCCGTAGTGTGCGATCACCGGCTCGTCGATCACGACTGAAATCACGACAGCAGGCTCGTCCGCCGGCGCGAATCCGATGAACGAGGCAAGCCACTTGTCCTTGGCATAGCCGCCTTTGACGTAGTCCGCTTTTTGTGCCGTCCCGGTCTTTCCGGCAACGAGGTATCCGTCGACGGCAGCTTCCATCGCGGTACCCCCAGGCTCCGTCACGGCCGTGAGCATCTCACCCACCAACTTCGCGACACGCGCGGGCACGACTTGCCTCCGCACCTGGGGTTTAGTCTCTTCGAGGGTGACGCCCTCCCCGTCGGTCACGCGCCGTACGAGGGAGGGATGGAGAAGCCTGCCGCCGTTTGCGATCGCACTCATCGCGGTCGCAAGTTGAACGTTGGTCACGCTCATGCCTTGTCCGAAAGACACCGCCGCAATGTCGATCTCGTACCAACGACGGTAGTGACGCAAGATGCCACCGGTCTCACCGGGCACAGCCAGACCTGTCGGTTCCCCAAACCCGAACCGGCGAAACGCTCGATAAAGATCTCGCTTTCCGAGGTCGAGAGCGATCTTGGCGGTACCGATGTTGCTCGAGTGAGCTAGCACTTGCGTGGGCGTCAGCCACTCGTACGGATGTGCGTCGTGAAGGCGCCTGCCACCGATACGGGCGACTCCGTTTTCGCAGTTGATCAACTGATTGGGCTGCACGGTCCCCGCCGCGAGCGCCGCCGCCATGGTGAAGGGTTTGACCGTGGATCCAGGCTCGAAGCGATCGACGACAGCACGATTGCGGCGATGTGCGATCGGATGGCGCGAAGGTTCGTTCGGATTGAACGGTGGGTAGTTGGCGAGCGCGAGGATCTCCCCGGTGGAGGGATCCATGACGACCACGCTTCCCCCGCGAGCCTCGAACGTACGAACGCCCAGGGCCAACTCCCTCTCCGCGACGTGCTGAATCGCCTTGTCGATCGTGAGCACGATGTTGTGCCCCTGGTTCGCGATATCGTCGATCATCTCGTCGGCGAACACGACTTGCCCGCGCCGATCCCGGATCGCCTCGACGCGTCGATCCGATCCTCGAAGCTCGCTCTCAAAGGCCAATTCCACCCCCTCGATACCCCGCCCGTCGATGTCAGCGAACCCGAGCAAGTGCGCTGCAAGATGACGATTGGGGTAGAAGCGCTGGGCCTCCGTGGTCAATCCGATACCAGGGATGTCCAGCTCGGCGATCCTCGCGGCTTCGTGAGGTGTGATGTGTCGGTCGATCCAGACGAAGTAGCGGTCGGTCGCGAGTCTTTTCGCGAGCGGCCCGGCTTCGAGATCGAGCACCGCAGCGAGGCGCCTGGCGGTTCGCCCCGGATCTTGCTCCATGGCACGCAGTCGCTTGGGGTTCGCGTACACACTGTCGACGTCGACGCTGACTGCAAGCTCCGCGCCTTGGCGATCGTAGATCGCACCTCGTCGCGGAGAGACGCGAAGCTCACGCAGGTGCTGACCCTCTGCCATTTCACGCAGTCGATCGCCGCCGACGACCTGAAGCTGAAACGCGCGAACGACGACGAGGGCGGCCACGGAGAGCACCACGACCCCAAGGAATGCGATCCGCGCGCGGAACCATCGGTGCCGGCGATTGGACCGCCCCTTCATCGGACGCTCCCGGAAGCCACCGGCTGCCGCTTGTCACTCATGGTCACGATACGTGTCGGTTTCGGGACCTCCATGCCGAGGCTGCCACGCGCGATGGTCTCGATACGGCCGCTTTGGCGCAGCGTTGCTGCTTCGACCGAAAGAAGACGGCGGTCTTGAAGCAGCTGCCTCTGCCGCGACCGCTCGTCGCTCACTTCGTAGCCGAGTCGAACCGTCTCAAATCGGATGGCCAGATGCACGACGAACGCGGCGCCCGTCGCGAGAACGGCTACGCACCACAGAGGTAGAAATCGTTGCTTCACGAAGGCTCCCCCACGTAGCGCGCGGCCCTGAGCTTCGCGCTACGCGCACGCCGGTTGTGTTCTCGTTCTTCGTCGGTCGCCACGACCGGTCGCTTGGTGAGCGGCGCCAGATCAGCGGCGTTGCGAAACGTGTGCTTGACGAGACGGTCTTCGAGCGAATGAAAGCTGATCACGGCGGCGACCCCCCCTTCACGAAGCACTCTAGGGAGCTGATCAAGAAGGGACTCTAGTTCCGACAGCTCTTCGTTCACCGCGATACGAAGCGCTTGAAACGTCTTCGTCGCAGGATCGATTCTCCCACGACGCGAGCCCGTCGCACGGTGCACCGCGTGTCGCAGGTCGCCAGTAGTCTCGAGCGAGCCCTCTTCATAGGCCTGTCGGAGAGACCTCGCGATGCGCCTCGAACGGTGCTCCTCTCCGTATTCGTAGATGACGTTCGCAAGTTCGTCCGCCGTGCTGTTGCCGATGAGGTCGAGAGCGGTGTCTCCCTCCGACGGATCCATGCGCATGTCGATCGGCCCGTCGTTCGCAATGGAGAAACCCCGATCCGCGCGGTCGAGTTGAACGGAGCTCACCCCGAGATCGGCGATGAGCCCATCTATCCGCTCGATCCCGAGATCGCGCATCACGTCGGACAGTTCTCGGATGCGCGCTTTGCGAAGCGTCACGCGGTCGCCGTAGCCACGAAGGGCGTGGCTCGCTGCCTCGAGCGCCGCCGGGTCGCGGTCCGTGCCAAGGACACGACCGTCCGGTGCGCTGCGTTCCAGGATCGCGAGCGCGTGGCCGCCTCCCCCTAGCG
>JBATTM010000507.1:0-2532 GCA_049670545.1 Polyangiales bacterium | reverse complement strand
AGTAGGGCGTCGCTCGACTCGTCGCTCGGTCTAAATCGGAGCCCGCGTATGAGGGTTAGTGGGCGGCCCTCGTCGGCTTGACCGGCGATGAGATCGGCAGCCGCAGCGACGGCATCGGCCGTTGCCGTCTCGGTCGCTTCGAGTGTCCGGCCGTGGCGGTCCAATGAGCCCCGACGGTCTGCGATCGGGGGCAGGCCACTCGACCCGAGGGCGAACCCCACCGTGCCGCGCCGAAAGGGTCGGCCCCACGAGTCGGTCAACACGACACCCAACTGTGTCCCGCTTGCCCTCTCGAGATGAGCGCGAAGCCGACGTGCGGTTTCATCCGGGTTTCGTGGCAGCGTGAGCACCCAGGGCCCGCTGTCGTGTGCAGCGGTGCTCGGCGCCGCGTTGCTGGCGTCGATCCCGGCGTTCGCGGAGACGAATCCCAAGCGGTGTCGCACGATGAGTGCGCCCTCACGCTTGCGTGACACGCCATCGCTCTCCGACAGGATCACCTCGACCAGCCGTGGGTCCTTGTCCACGTCGGCTGCGACCGCGATGGCTTCGTCGCTCGGGATGACCCTAGAGAGATCCACGAAGCAGTTCTGCGCACGCGATACGACCTTGCTGGCCAATACGAGGATGTCGTGGTCTTCGAGCACTACGGATGCGCGGGACAGGGCGGCCTCGATGATCGAGGCTAGGTCATCACCAGGTTCGATCGTCGGAATCCCTAAGATCGAACGAGCTTCGATCTTCGAGGCCACGTCGACCCGACCTTGCGCGTCGCTCTCGCTCATTCGCCTTCGGGTATGCCCGTAATACGGATTCCGGAGCCGACACTCTTGTAGCGGCGATTGATGTGCAACAGGACCGGCGTGAGGGACTCGAGCGCGATGGCGTTTCGGAGAACTCCCGCGTCGACCCCGCGAAGGCCGAGATCACCGATGACGGAAATCACGGCCGCTCTGGCGTCTTTGTCGTTGCCGCATACCAGCACGTCGCAATCGAACGTGTGATCTGGGTCGCTCAAATGATCAGAGCTGATGTGGTGAAGGGCGGCGACGAGCCTAGCCTCTTCTCCCAAGAGAGCGTGGGCTTCGAGTGCGGCCGACTGGCCCTCTGGGAGGTTCACGGAACGAACCTTGGGGGGCTGCAGGGGTACGGTGATGTCGACGATGACCTTGTCTGCAACGCTGCTTGCGATCGACTCGAACGTCGGTCGATGCGCCGTGTAGGGGACGGTGACGACGATCAGCTCACCGTGCCGGCAGGCTGCGGTATTGTCCCCACCTTGCAACGTGGTTCCGAACTCGGAAGAAAACTCGGATGCCTTGGACGCGCCCCGGGCGGCGTCACGGGATCCGATGAATACGTCGTGCCCCGCTTGTGCCCAGCGCACCGCGAGACCCCGACCTTCGCGGCCAGTGCCGCCCACAATTCCGATTTTCATACATTCCTCACGAGTTGAGCTCGGCCATGAATCGAAGCGTGTCCATGTCCTGAGAGCCCACCATCATGGTCCCAACCGGGGATTCTTTCCAGCGCTGAAAGCGATCGCGAATTCGGTCCTTCGAGCCCACGAGGTAGAGCGCGTCGACGAGCGCGTCCGGAACGGCCGCGATCGCTTCCTCTCGTTTCCCGTCCAGGAAGAGATCTTGGATCTTCTCACAGGCTTCCTCGAATCCAACCCGGCTGAGGTAGTCTTTGTAGAAGTTCTTCTTCTTGGAACCCATTCCGCCGATGTAGAGCGCGAGTTGCATCTTGCATGGCAGCATGGCGTGTTCCGGTTCGCCGATGATGACGACCACGGTCGGCGCGATGTCGAAGTCGCGAAGGCTCTTGCTGTCGCCGGCCTTGTCGAACCCTCGGTTGAAGTTCTCCATGATCACATCGCCGCGCTCGGGATGCATGCAGGTCATCAGACATCCGTCCGCGATTTCAGCCGACATCTCCTGGGACTTCGGCGCCATCGAACCCGTGTAGATCGGGATGTCCGGGCGGCCGTGGACCATGCTCTTCAATGGTTTTCCTTGACCGGTCGAGCCCTCGCCATGATAAGGGATTTGGTACCGAACGCCGTCGAACTCGAGGGGTTCACGCCGTCTGAAGATTTCCTTGACGATGGTGACGTACTCGCGAAGCCAGGTGAGGGTCTTGTTGAACGGAACGCCGTGCCATCCCTCGACGACCTGCGGGCCCGAAGTCCCGAGTCCCATGATGAATCGCCCGTTCGACAACGTGTCCAAAGTGATCGCCTGCATCGCGGCGTTTGCGGGTGACCTTCCGGGAAGCTGCATGACCGCCGTCCCGAGTTTGATCCGCGATGTCTGCGGACCCACCCACGCCAACGGTGTCACGGCATCGTTGCCCCAAGACTCCGCGGTCCAGATCGAGTCATACCCAAGCCGCTCCACCTCGCTGATCTTCTTCATGTCCACGAGGTCCTGCACCGTCGTGTTCAGTTGTGGTCCCGCATAACCAAGCGTCAGCCCAAGCTTCATATCCGTTCTCCAACTCCAACCGGGCCGCGCCCTACACAAACCAGAA